>NZ_JBHYGF010000600.1:0-18273 GCF_051859145.1 Dyadobacter sp. | reverse complement strand
GAATGTAACCAGGTAGGAACTGGTATTATCCAGCGAAAATGCCTTTTTGAAGAAACTGATCAGTGTTCCGTTGACCCAGGTCACGAAACCCATGATGAAGAAGATGATACCTATAATAAACAGAGGAATCAGGTAACTATTTTTTTTGCTCATTTAAATGGTGGTTAATTGGATGTCCGGGGGGTAGGGGGGCAAAAGTTTAACTATTTATATACAATACTGAATAATCGCTATTCAGGCTCTTCTTTATTCTGCGTTTGGGCGCAATTTACATGAATAAGTAGTTTTTTATTTTTTTTTACGAATTAAATAATTCCACGAAGCTGCACAGGATTTTGCATTGGCGTGAACATTTTGGAAATGTATGGCGTTTACCCAAAGCAAGTGACTCCAAAGAGCATTTCACGCAGGCTCAGGCCTTAAATGTGTTGGACACATACTTTGTTACGACATTTAAGGATTCATTATTTAAGTAATTGACAATATGGTGCAAAAGGTGGCTGTGTTCCGGAAGGAACATTTCAATGCGGCTCATCGTCTTCATAACCCCGCGTGGTCAGAGGAGAAGAACGCAGCAGTATTCGACAAATGCAACAATCCTAATTTTCATGGGCATAACTATGAGCTGATCGTGCAGGTTACCGGGCCGGTGGATCCTGAAACCGGTTATGTAATGGACATGAAAGTGCTCAGCGCTATTTTGAAAGAGTTTGTGATTGATCGATTTGACCACAAAAACCTGAATCTTGACGTACCCGAATTCCAATCCCTCAATCCTTCCGCAGAGAACATAGCGATCGTTATTTATTCCATTTTAAGACCTAAAATTGATTCAGGGCTTGACCTGAAAATTAGATTATATGAAACCGAACGGAACTTTGTCGAATATCCCGCCATCTGAAATTTTGGACCTGGAAGAAATCGGTGACGATCATGTGTTTAACTCCATCGAAACGCCTCTTCGGAAGGATGCTTTTGCTATGGAGGATGAAACGAAGATCGAGTTGATCGAGAAGCATTTCAGGCACATCATGGAAATAATGGGCCTGGACCTTACTGACGACAGCCTCAATGGAACTCCCAAGCGAGTCGCTAAGATGTTTGTAAAAGAAGTTTTCAGCGGTCTCGATCCGAAGAACAAGCCAGCGGTCACGCTATTTGACAATAAATACAAGTACGACCAGATGCTGGTCGAAAAAGATATCTCGGTGTTCTCCAACTGCGAGCACCACTTTGTACCCATTTACGGAAAAGCGCACGTGGCGTATATTTCCAGTGGCAAGGTAATCGGCTTATCAAAGCTCAACCGCATTGTAGAATACTACGCCAAACGCCCGCAGGTACAAGAGCGGCTCACCGTGCAAATCGCCAACGAACTGAAACAAGCTTTACAGACCGAAGACGTAGCCGTAGTAATCGACGCCCAGCACATGTGCGTACAATCCCGCGGCATCCGCGACTCAGAAAGTTCTACTGTGACTGCGTATTATGGCGGTAAGTTCGAGAATGAGGTGACCAGGAAGGAGTTTTTAAGTTATTTGGGGATGTGAGCTTTACCCCCTGCCCCCTGGGAGGGGGTTTGTTTCTTGATTGAAAAATTAGGGCCATTTTGTAGTTTGCAAAATGGCCCTAATTTTTTTCATATCTTCCAAAGTAGCCATCTTAAAAAAAGCCCCCTCCCAGGGGGTTGGGGGTAAGGTCAAACCATCGGCTCAATTCTCTCCAAATGTGACCCTGCTGGGGATTACCCCCTGCCCCCTTCTAGGGGGTTGGGGTGGAGTCAAACCATCGGCCCAATTCTCTCCAAATGTGACCCTGCTGAGATTACCCCCTGCCCCTGGAAGGGGGTTTTGTGTCGCAAGTGTAAAAAACGATGGGCATTTTGCCAGCTGCAAAATGCCCATCGTTGTCATCTTACCAAACGGTACCCGCTCCAAAATAGCCCCCTCCCAGGGGGTTGAGGGTTGGGGTTAAACCATCGGTCCAACTCTCTCCAACAACGCCTTAGTCGCTTTGATACCGTCGTACTCCGAAAGCTTGCTTCCTTCATATTCAATACCTGCGATACCTTTGAAGCCTGCTTCTTTTACGATTTTGAGGATTTTTGTGTAGTCTGTTTCAATGCAGTTTCCTTTTTCGTCGAAATCGTAGGTTTTTGCACTTACTCCTTTTGCGTAGGGCATCAGTTCTTTTGTTCCCTGGTACCTGTCGTAAGACTCTTCGCAGCCGGTTGATGAACGTTTGATACAGAAATTGCCGAAATCAGGTAGTGTACCTACATTTTTGAGGTTAACCTGCTTCATCACACCCGACAGCCACTGTCCGTTTGAAGAAGAACCGCCGTGGTTTTCTACGATTACGTTAATGCCTGTTTTGGCAGCGAACTCACCCAGTTTACCCAAACCTTCAACCGCAGCCTTCGCGATTTCATCATTGGATCCTTTCCCGAATGCATTCACACGAATGGTTTTGCAACCCAGGTATTTGGCCGCTTCAACCCATTTGTAATGGTTTTCAACCGCTTTGTTACGCACAGCTGCGTCCAGTTCACCCAGTCCGCCTTCACCATCAATCATGATCAGGTGAGCCTTCACGCCATTGTCTTTTTGTCTTTTGATCAGATCATTCAGGTACGTTTTATCCTCAGCTTTGTCCTTGAAGAACTGGTTTACATACTCAACAATGGATATACCAAACTCTTTTTTTGCAAGTTCAGGGAATTCAAGGTTGGTCAGTTTTTTGGCAAACAGTGCTTTGTGCAGCGACCATTCAGCCAGGGAAATGTCAAACCAGAGCTTTTTAGCTGGCTCAGCTGCGAAAAGATCAGTAAAGGCGGTGGCAGCAAGCGCAGTGGCTCCGGCCTGTTTTAGGAAATCGCGTCGCGAAACGTACATTTTGGTTGGAATTTAGATTAAAAGTTATTCTTGTATATTGATCTTCGCTTCTGTGTAAAGCTTTTCATTCTTCACGAGCTTGGCCGCGTCCCATTCAATGTCCTGAATGAAATCGTGCTGGCGTACCGGACAATTGTCGATCCTGCAAAAATAGCAGCATTGAAACAGGCAGGGATCTGCGTGCACAAAAATTTCGGTTTCGCCGCTGTGACTGTTTTTAAGTGTGTTTTCAAAGTTATGAATTGTTTCGTGCACTTTCTGAAGTTCCCAATAATAGGGGAGCGTCAGGTGGCAGTCGATGTGCAAATCTGATCCGTACTGCTGCACGCGCAAGTTATGAACGTCAATCCAGTCCTGCTTCTTGTTGTCCCGTAAAGTTTGGACTACTTTTTCCAGAAGCGTTTCGTCGCTCGCATCCATCAATCCAGCCACCGATTTGCTCACGAGATGGAAGCCATTGTAAGCCAGGAACACGCCGAACAGGAGAGAGGCCGCGCTGTCAATCCACACCTGACCTGTAAGTATGATGAGGCCGACGCTCACAATCAGGACAAGACTACTGATACTGTCGGACATTAAATGCCTGCCATCTGCGATCAGTGCGAGTGAGTTGGCCTTTTTTCCCTCGCGAAGCAGTTTGTAGCCAATAATGGTATTGACAAAAATGGTGAAAATAATAAAACCCGACCCTTGCAGCAGGTTCTGGATCGGCGCAGGCTCCATTAATCGTTTTACTGCTTCTATTATGATGAAGAGCGAAGCGATCATGATCAATGCACCTTCAAAGCCAGCTGAAAAAAACTCGATTTTCCCGTGTCCGTAAGGGTGGTTCCGGTCTTTCGGCTGGGCTGAAAGGTAGATACTGTAAAAGGCAAAACCACTCGCAATCACATTGATGATCGATTCGAGGGCATCACTTAAAATAGCATTGGAAGAAGTAATATAGTAGGCAAAAAACTTCAACCCCGTCAGCAGGATACTGGCTATAAAAGACAGCAGAATGAGACGTTGTTTGAGCTTATTTTGGTTTATTTGCATCTGGGAGCTAAAATTCCGAGGTTAAAAATACTAAGAAAAAGCGGGTTATGTCCACAGAAAATAACTGGAAAACACTTTCGTCACAAACTGTCTATGAAAATGCCTGGCTTGAACTCAGCCACCGCGACGTGATCAATCCGTCGGGCAACAAAGGCATTTACGGGCTCGTGAAATTTAAGAATCAGGCGATTGGCATTATCCCCATTGATGAAAATGGTAACATTTACCTGGTAGGTCAATTCCGTTATGCAATCGATGAATATTCCTGGGAAATTCCCGAAGGCGGTGGTTTGCTCGGTACCGATGTACTTGCAGCGGCCCAACGGGAATTGAAGGAAGAAACTGGTTTGGTAGCGAACAAATGGACCAAGCTGGCGCGGGTTCATACTTCTAATTCGGCCACGAACGAAGAAGCATTTTTATACATAGCAGAAGAACTTTCCCAGCAGGAAGCAGAGCCAGAGGATACCGAGGATTTGCAGGTCAAAATCGTGCCGCTTACAGAAGCTGTTGAAATGGTCATGCGATCTGAAATCACGGATTCGATGTCAGTCTGCGCCATTCTGATGACAGCCCGGCTGAAAGGAATCTGATATGCTGGAATCCCTGCTTTACGGTACGCTTACCGGCATTGCCTTGTGTCTTACTTTCGGTACCGTTTTCTTTTCACTTGTTCAGAATAGCGTTGATAATGGATTTGGCGCTGGTGTCAAAATCGCATTCGGCGTTTTTGTGTGCGATATCATCTTTGTTTTCTTCGCGATCTTCGGTACTGCATTGCTCCCTGATATTCCCAATTTCAAGCAATACATGGCAGGTGCGGGCGTGGTGTTCCTACTCATACTCGGGCTTGGTAATCTGATCAAAGGCCAGCCGAAGATTGCCTATCCGCAGACTAGCCTGGGCAGTCTCGTTTACTATTTTACGACAGGATTTTTGTTAAATGGGTTGAACCCGGTGAACTTCATCAGCTGGGTTACCATTGCTTCCTATATCCGCACCAACCTGCATTACGATCTGAACCAGGTAATGCTCTTTTTCGGAGCGAGTGTGATTGCAGTGTTTTTGGTTGAATGCGGGATTGCATTCTCTGCACAGCGGTTGAAGCGCCTTTTTACACCCAAAGTGGTAACTGTATTTAACAAAGTGACAGGCGCAGTTTTCATCCTGATCGCCTGTCAAATCGCTTATACCAACTTTATCAAATAGCTATTTCATTTCGTATCCCTGCGTTTTCAGGAAAGCCTTCCATTCTTCAATCAGGAAGTTTTTAAATACGCGTGGAAATTTGTGTTGTCCGCCCATTTTACCTTTTGATTTCATCCAATCGTAAAACACCTGATTGGGTAGTACGGTTACAAATACTTCCTGCAGTGCATGCCGGCGCTCAACAGCGTAATCGTCGTTCAGCTCCGACAGCTTCGCATCCAGCTTCTTTTTCAAAACATCGGTATCTACATCCTTTTCCTCCACACCAATGTACCATTGATGGGCAAACATCGAACCGTGCTCCACGCCACTTACTGTAAATTCCTTGACAGTAATGCCCATTTCGTCAGACACCAAATCGATTGCTTTATTCATATTATCTACCGACAAATGCTCTCCGCAGAGGCTGAGGTAGTGTTTCGTGCGGCCGGTAATTACAATTTCACCTTTGGCTTTATCAATGAATTTCACCGTATCCCCGATAAGATACCGCCACGCGCCGGCGCAGGTTGACAGCAGCAATGCATATTCCGTCCCTTCTTCTACCTGATCGATCATCAGCGTTTTCGGGTTGGCGAGCAACGTTCCCTCAGAGTCGAAATTTTCCTGGTTAAATGGGATAAACTCAAAAAAGAGCCCGTTATCACACACCAGCTCCATTCCCTGTGCGCCGGGGCGGGTCTGGTAAGCGATAAATCCTTCGGAAGCGAGGTAAGTATTAATGTAAATCAGCGGCTTGGCGAGCAGCTTCTCAAATCCTTTGCGATAAGGTTCAAAAGAAACCCCGCCGTGACCAAATACGCGCAGGTTCGGCCATATATCGTGAATAGTTTTAACTTTATAATGGTCAATAATTTTTTCCATTAAAAGCTGGATCCAGGCCGGAACACCCACAACGAAACCAATATCCCATTCGTGTGCCTGTTTCGTGATCTCTTCCAGCTTCAAGCCCCAGTCTTTCTGAGCAGCGATTTTCTCGCCTGGCTTGTAATAGGGGCGGAACCAGTACGGAATCTGCTTAGCCTGAATACCACTCAGATCGCCCTCAAAATGCTTGTCCTGACCGTTAAGATTAGTACTTCCGCCCAGCATCAGAAAACCTTTTTCGTACAGATCGTCAGGAAGGTCCTTGTAATTTCCGAGCGACAAAATCTGGCGAATACTCGTTTTTTGCATTGCCCGCGACATCGCTTTGGTCACCGGAATGTGCTTTGTGGAAGCTTCCGACGTTCCTGAGCTTAATGCAAAATATTTAATCTGTCCCGGCCAGCAAACATCCTTTTCACCTGCAAGTGACTTATGCCACCATTCGTTAAAGATTTTATTGTAATCGTGGACGGGGACAGAGTGTTTATATAGCTCGTAAAATGCCCCTTTTTCGTTGAAAAGAATGGAGGAAAGCAGCTCGTCGAAGTTGTATTTCTCGCCGAACTCAGTGTACCTGGCTTTTGCGAGCAGCCTGGCCAGTGTCTTTTTTTGTTGCTGATGAAGACTTGCCTTGCGCCTGTTCGCGACGATGTTGCTAAAATGTATACCTCGTTTTAATAAGCGACCTACTAATGCCATAGCTGATAGTTTAGTGGAGATCCCAGGTCGAAAGCTGATTTAGCGCTTCATAACCTGTCAGATCATATTGACAAGGGACAACCGAGATATAATTATTTTCAAGTGCCCACACATCCGTATCTTCTTTTTCCGTGTCAAAATTGACGAACTCGCCTGCCATCCAGAAATAGCCTCTGCCATTTGGATCTACACGGTAATCAAATTTCTCCTGCCATTTTGCGAGTGCCTGCCGGCACACTTTCATACCTCTGATCGGCAGATCACTTTTCGCAGGAATGTTTACATTCAATGCAATACCAGTTGGTATCCCGTTTTTGAGTGCTTCTTCGGTGATCGATTTAATAAAAGGTACGCTGTGACTGAAATCAGCATCCTCGCGGAAATCGCATAATGAAAATCCAATGGCCGGAATGCCTTCAATCGCTGCCTCTATTGCCGCCGACATGGTACCGGAGTAAAGCACATTGATCGAATTATTGCTTCCGTGATTGATCCCGCTCACGACCAGATCAGGCTTTCTGTCCAGCAGAATATGGTGTTTCGCAATTTTGACACAATCCGCAGGTGTACCCGAGCATTCATATTCCGTCACATTATCAAAAATGTGGGTAGCGTAAAGGCGGAGTGGCTCGCCGATCGTGATCGCATGCCCCATTCCCGACTGCGGGCTATTGGGGGCTACAACCACCACTTCACCCAGCTCCTGCATGATTTCTACCAGCGTACGGATTCCTTTGGATGTTATGCCGTCGTCATTTGTAACTAAAATGAGGGGTTTCATATATTTCTACTTATCGGAAAGGCTGCGGAAACACACTCCGGCTGCTGCGATGAAGTATTACTGGTTTTTAGGTTTATAACTATTTATTTGCAGTTTTTAAGCTCAAATTTAATCATTATGCCCGCATTCTCAATAAAGCACGCGACCGCGGCAGATATACCGGCGATCATTTCAATACAGGAGCAAACCTGGGAACCTACTTATGGTGAAATCCTTAGCAAGGATCAGATTGACTATATGTTTAGTAAAATATATTCTTTTGATGCATTGAAATCCCAAATGGAGGACGGGCAGTCTTTTCTGATTTTGATGAAAGAAAATGACCCAGCCGGCTTCGCATCTGTCTCCGAAGAGAAACCCGGAACGTTCAAATTACATAAATTATATGTACTTCCTTCGACGCAGGGTACCGGTGCGGGCAAATTCCTTTTAGGTGAAGCGGAACAGTATGTCAAGGAGGCTGGTGGCCATGTCATGCTCCTGAATGTCAACAGGTACAACAAAGCAAAAGCCTTTTACGAAAAGCAAGGCTATCAGGTGATCGAAGAACAGGATATCGCGATCGGTCCGTACTGGATGAATGATTATATACTCGAAAAGCGGCTGGACTGATTCAGGCAGACTGCGTTTGCTGCGCTGCCAGCTTCATTTTTTTCAGGTTCTTTTTCTGGCTTTTCAAACCCTGCAATGGATGGTAGTGGTTGCTTTGGCTGACGTAGTAACCTGTTCCATCATAAATCCGCTTGCCCGGGTGCGCCTTGCACTCAGGTGAGCACGCGCCCTCCATTTCTTCGCCGCACTTGATACAAACGGGTACGTGCGTGTTACATTCCGCATTCGCACAGTTGATCATCCGGTCACAAGGTTCGTTGCAGATATAGCACTTGGAAATGACAGTCGGATTTACGCTGTTAACGTCAACTGTAATCCGGTTATCGAAAACGTAGCATTTACCATCGAAATTTTCGCCGCCTTCTTCCAGTCCGTACCGAATAATGCCGCCGTGAAGCTGATAAACATCTTTAAAGCCCTGATCTAACAGGTATGCACTCGCTTTTTCGCATTTGATCCCGCCGGTGCAATAGGTGACGATCTTCTTGTCTTTCAAATGCTCTATTTCGTGAATGTGCTCCGGCAGTTCGCGCAGCGTATGCATATCAAATGTGATCGCTCCCTTAAACTTGCCGACCTCGTGCTCATAATCCGAACGCATATCTACAAGTACCACATCAGGATCGTTGATCAGCTTCTTGAATTCGGCCGGTTCAAGGTGTTTTCCGGTTCGTTCAAGTGGATTTACGGGGAGGTCAGAATTGACAATCTCGTCTTTAACACGCACGTGCAATTTCTGAAATGCGATCTTATCGTGCTCCTCCACTTTGAACTGAACATGGCTGAAACGCACGTCGGAACGCACATAATTCATATATGCTTCGCAATCATCCGGTGTACCTGACACAGTTCCATTTAAACCTTCCGGCGCAATGATGATTCGCCCCAACAAGTTATGTTCAACACAAAACACGTGGTGCTCGTCCCGGTAAGTTTCGGTGTCAGCAATCGGAGAGTAGCAATAATATAAAATAACCCTGAACGGCTTCATTACAACTGATTTGGTTTTAACAAGAGAGGAAAAGTACCTCGCGAAATGGCTTTTTTCGTCAAAATCGATCGCAAATATACAAATAACACAACTTCAACGAAAATCACGCAGGTGCAGTTCTAACTCATTTCGAAATACATATTTTTGCAAAAAGCACCCAAATAGAAAATCTAAAAACAAACGTATGCACATCGCGATCATTGGTAATATAGGCGCAGGAAAAACGACGCTCACCCAACTGCTGGGCGAATATTATAAGTGGGACGTGATGTACGAGGCGGTGGAAGGCAATCCTTATCTCGCGGATTTTTACAACGATATGCCGCGCTGGGCTTTCAATTTGCAGATCTTTTTTCTGAACAGCCGGTTTGCACAAGTGCAGCAGATCAGGGCGACTACTTATTCTACCATTGTTCAGGACCGGACCATTTATGAAGATGCTTACATCTTTGCGCGGAATCTGTATGAATCGGGTGTGATGGCAGAGCGGGATTACCAGACTTACCAGCTGCTGTTCAAATCCATTATCAATACAGTATCGCAGCCAGATCTGCTGATTTACCTGAAAGCCGACATTCCCAAACTTGTTTCTCAGATTAAAAAGCGCGGGCGTGCTTTTGAAGCCGATATATCAACGGAGTATCTGTCGAGCCTCAACCGCTACTATGAAGATTTTGCCAAGAATTACGACCACGGTAAAATCCTGGAAATAGATGTGAATGAAATGGATTTTGCAGCCAATCGCGCAGATTTCGAATCTATTATTGCATTGCTGAACAAAGAGCTGTTTTACATTTAAATTGCTGCTCAGTTCATGCAGGCGAGAGCTTTTTGAAGTAGCTTATTGCTGGCCTCGCTGAAAACGAACACGCGCTTTTCTTCGGGAAGAAGCACTTCAATCCTGGCAGTACCATTCATCTTTTGCAACTCCTTCTCGGTAATAGGCGTGGAGAGCGTCATGATGGGCTGCCAGGGTGCGCGCTCGGATTTGGCTGTATAAAGCGAGAAGTTTCCCCCTGACGAAAACACCCGGACTTCGGTAAACATGCCCACGTGGTACACCATATCGAGGCTTTCATTATTGTATGAAAAGAGCCGCTCTTTTCCGCAGCGCGTCAATGTGATGTATTCTCCTTTGTTACTCAGCTTGATATCGTGGTAATGCACGATCTTACGGTTGGCCTCACTGATCTTTTCCCTGCATTGCCCAAAGACGTCCGTTCCGGGAAAAACAAGACCTGCAAGAATTTGAATAAAGAGAAACGAAAAGGAGTAGCGCTTGAATTTCAATGATTTCAGGGTTGAGTTAGGTTATTCGATCCTTGATTAAAATAACTGCTTAAAAGCAAGTAACTAGCAATAAGCTGTTTAAACAAAGAATTTACCCGCCGGAAAACAAAAAAAGTGCGTTTGATTGCTCAAACGCACTTTATCGACTGTGACCAGAAGGAGAGTCGAACTTTCTGGCATTTTAACACATAGGTTGATTTTCAGTGACATGGAGATTTACCACAATTAGCCTTATAGGCTTAAAATGGACGTGGATTGTCTTTGAATTGGCTCTGTTAAAATTTAGCGCAGTGGGGCGTCAACGATTCGCAAAACGCGCCATATTTTTCTAACATTCGACAGCGGTACTTCTATGCTTCCGCCAGTCTGATTGTTGTCAGAATGCAAGACGATTTTTCCATCTTCCGGGCTGTTCTTCACACGTTTAACTACGAAAAAATTGCCATATACGACCGCGTACACTCCGCTATTTAGATACATCCAATCGCCCGCCATTACCTCTTTACATCTGACTTTGCAGCCGTTCCACAAGTATGGCTCCATGCTGTCACCTTCGATTTCTATGATTACTTGATTTACGTAATTTTCTTCAGGTGATGACTTCAAAATCTGATAGGTTTCTTGCTCCTCGTTTATGTGGCCAAGTTCTACAAAGCTAGCTCTTGCCTTCGTGCTGATGTAGCTCAATGTGGCATATTGAACCGTCTCTGAATCAGCTTGTTTTAAATTTTTTGCATTGCTGTTTTCGTTGAGTACTGGGCCTTTGCCGGTTTGCCACCAGTCCGGATTTACATTGAGTTCATGTAAAATTCTGTATTCTACATTAGGGCCAATCGGTCGCTTGCCGCTCTCATACTTATTGACGTTGCCCTGGCTGCTACCAATCCGGGCTGCGAACTGCCCTTGATTTAGATTTAGCTCCTTTCTTAGTTGAGCAAATCTCGCAGCCTTCTCAGCCGTAACTTCTTGATTTATAGCTTTTGACATATTTTTATACGAGCCAATGAAAATAAATATATCAAAAGACTTGCTGTAAGTATGTCTTCTGACATACATTTACAATGTCATTAGATACTTGGTAAGTATTACGCAGCAAATCTAACAAATACATGGCTAAAACGCGGTCAATTTTGGTCAACGGAATCAAAGCCCGTTTGAAAGGTGAATTCTCTGTATTAGAGAAGAAAATGCCGGGACGTGAGTGGCGGGAACATCTAAGAAATCTTAGTGAATGGCAGAAAACGGAAGAAGCTGCCAACATCTGGAGAAATGCTAAACGTGGATTAGCTGGAATTGATGGCCTTAATCAACTCGTATCTGACATGAAAATTATCATCGAGCGGCAGGAAGCTAAACAAGAGGTTCAAACGTCAGAGGTTCAAACGCCAGAGGTTTTGATTGAACAGCTGCGCGAGGAGTCAATTAAAAACAGTTTGGAGAGCCTTCGAAGAAAACCCAAACGAGTAAAAAGTACAGCCAAATTATAGATCGAAATGGAGCAAATGACAATTAGTGAGCTGATGGTGACGATTAAGGAAAATTGGCCAGCTCTTTCGAAACAGGTAAAGGATCCGGACAAATATCTGCTAACCAGGACGCCGGCTGAATTGGTCATATTGGCCAGGTCAGTTTTAGAGAAAACCGGCCAAACGATCATCAAAAAGCATTTTTAACTTTAATCAATAACCTGATGTACTTCTCTTCTGAATCACTTGCCGGAACAATCGCCCACGCTGTTGAGCATGGCGTCAAACATCCGGATCCCTATGCTACCGCTAGCGGTATTGTGCTATTTGTCGCGCTGATCAGTTACACGTTAACCCGGAGACGCCGTGAGTCCTATTGAAATTTTTGCAATAGTCTACCTGAACTTTTTACTGGCAGTAGGAGCCTGGACCTTATACGAATTAAAGCATGCAATTATCATCGACGAACATGGGAACCCTGTCAAAAAAAGGAAAAATGAAGCAGACTGAAACAACTTTGGACTACGATCAATTTCAAACCGAGGTAGATCATATCAAGTGCCCAAAGTGCGGAAAGATCCAGAGTGCGCGGATAGTGCTAGCCAACCCGCGTATATACATGCACGACTGCGTTCAATGCGCTCATACCATCACCAAAGCCGATTGGCATTCCATCATTTAATCACCATTTAACTACCCTTTCAAATGAACTTGCTAGAAATTATTGCTGCCTGGGAGGCTGATAACCTTCCCCAGGACACAGAAACCCTTATTGCCTGGAAAAACGAGATCGACAGGATAGAGCAGCTGACATTTGAGTCGTGGCGCGGCACTGGCGACGCGAAGGTGGCCACAATGCTTTTCAATGAAATACTCAGGTACGCAGATATATCAGTGGCCATTCAGGACAAGGTTATGGCCAACCTGTTTACCTACCCTTACGGGATCCCGGCCGTGCAGGCAGATCCCGATATCAACTTTTTCAAACTTGAGAAATCCCATGGAAGAATCTAAGTATGCCGTCCGTGTAAATATGATTCACCTGCTTTTAATGTGGGCGATCATCCGTTCAGCTGAGATCAAGCCAGGCCCAGCCACTGCACTGCACAAGTCGCTCAGGGAAAAGGTGGATAATGCACGCTATATGAAGCCAGGGGGCGCATTAATCCCTGTTTATCTCACACAGGATGAAAAGAAGCTGCTACGGCAATACAATACTGATTACTGCGCCGTGCTCGCTGATAAGCCTGACACTGGTGAGACAGTCGGGATCTATCAAATGGCCACAAGAATTCAAATGCTCTTCTCTAAAAATTCATAACATACCTGGACCCTGCTCGCTTTTTTATAGAGGGTAGTAAGTAAGCTTCTCGCGCCGGCATTGCCGGCAAAGAGAGCGAGCAGTGTCCGGGGAAACAATAACCCCAAATGGCTAAGATTGATATTGACCGATTATTACAGGAAGATGGCGGCGAACGCTATATCCTTTCATGGTATCCGGATGCTGCTCAAAGCTTCCAGAATACTACCCGTAAATTCAAAACGCGGGAAGAAAAAACAGCCAGTGCCAGCCTCAAAAAGATTAATAACGAATGGGGAGTAACCGACTTCGGATATGATCAAAAATGGCGAAACGCCATTATGATCGCCATGCTCGAATTAGGCGTGGAATACGGGCCGGCCCTGCGTGCTGTATGTGAATTTTACAACTACCAGGACGATTTCCAGGCATTCGTGCCAAAGCCACGATATGAAGAGCGGACGGCGAAACCTGACGAGCAGGAAGGCGCTACCACAACCACACCAAAGGAATTTACCATTGCTGAGATTCGGACGATCCTGACGGACAATGCCTGGTTTAACCTGGGCAATACCGATGAAACCAGGAAGGAAAAAGCGCAGCAACTCTTTGCCTTGTATCACCTAAAAAGCCTGGATAATTACACCAACGTCTACCAGGGCAAACACCTGACTACGTACAGCACAGAGGAGTTTCCAATTTTTTACTTTGAGGAAGAAACATTCGGCAAGATCTACCGGCCGAAAGCTGCGCATGATAAGCGCTTCCGGTATGTTGGCAAGAAACCAGCTCACTTCATTCATGGTCTGGTGCAGCACCAGGCTTTTGTAAAAGATCTCAGACGGGAGCAGTACAATAAGGATGCAGCTGAACAGGAAGGAAGTGAAGAATTTGCCCCGACAAAGGAGCAGGCGGACAAAGCAGCCGATCAGCTGCAACACATAAAGCTTTCAGAAATCATTTGCTGCTCTGGAGGATCCGATGGGATCAATTGTGCAGCACTTGGATATCGCGTGATCTGGATGAACTCGGAATCTGAAAGCCTGAACGGGGAAGATATGTCAGCGATCCTTAAAATCGCCGACAAGGTGTATAATGTTCCGGATATCGACAAGACTGGAAAAGCTACTGGCCACGCCCTGGCACTCAAATACCTTTCATTGCTGACAGTCTGGCTTCCTGAGAAGATCTACCGCCAGGACAAGGATGGGAAAGCCACGAGCAAAGATCTTCGCGACTACCTGAAAACGCACAATAAAAAGGATTTTGACCGGCTATTAGGCACCGCTTTGCCATACCGGTTTTGGGACCAGGAGTTTTCCTATGATGACAACGGGAAGAAGAAAATGAAGTTCGGCCGGCCGCTGATCCAATATAAGTTTAACCACGTGCAGGCCTACAACTTTCTTTTCAGATCCGGATTTGCTCGGTTCCGGAGCGAGCGGGACAAGGAAGGGTTTTTCTATGTCCAGGTGACCGGCAATGTGGTCCGCAAAATAGATCCGCAAGAAATCAAAGGGTACCTGCACAGCTTCCTCCAGGAGCGCTGGCAGTATGACGATAGTGTTACACAGGACCTTTTAAACTCGATGTTCAGCACCAATCAGCTGAGCATTTCCAACCTGGCCAACTTGCCAATTTTAGACCTGGACTTTAAAAGCTACGGTCCAGATTACCAGTTTATGTTTTTCCCGAACTGCACCTTTAAGATAACAGCTGACGGGATCGAGGAGTCAAAAGGGATCAATACGGCAAAGTATGTTTGGGATGATAAAGTAATCACCTATCCGACAAAGGATAACAGCCAGCCGCGTATCAAAAAACTGGATCCGATGTTCAAAATCGAGAAGGTCGATGGTGAATATGATATCCAGATCCTGAATTCAGATTCGATGATCTTCCGGTTTTTGATTAACACTGCCCGGGTATACTGGCGCAAGGAATTCGAAGAAAGGCAAAGGCTTTGGGATACACATGGCACGGCTAAGAAGCGCGAGGAATACACTATTGCCCATGGCCTGATTGATCAGGAAATCGAAAGCTTTTTTGCCAAAAGAAGCCTGGATGACCAGGACAAATATCAGGAGCATAACCGCTTTAATATTGCGGGGCCGTTGTTGACCGGAGCTGAGAAGAAAGAACAGAAGCTGCACTTGATCAACCGGATCTACACGATCGGGTACATGCTGCACCGCTACAAAGATCCGGCGCGCGCCTGGTGCGTGTGGGCCATGGATAACAAGCTATCTGAGTCCATGGGCGACGATGCGAAATCCAATGGTGGATCCGGAAAGTCCCTAAGCGGAAAGATCTTGAAATGGATCTGGAAGTACAATGTTTCCTTTTCCGGAAGAAACCCGCTGCTGACCAAAAACCCGCATATCTACGACAAGGTGACCCGTCACACTGATTTGATGATCATCGATGACTGTTACGAGTTTCTCGACTTCGGCTTCTTCTACGGTGACATTACCGGAGATATGAACCCAAACCCAAAGCAAACGCAGTCGTATTCGATTAGCTTCGACGAAAGCCCAAAATTTTGGTTTGACAGCAACTTCGGCGACCGCGACTTCTCAGAGTCTACGCAGCGCCGGAAACTGGTCACTAGCTTCTCGGATTACTACCACGAGAATAACGGCGCCTACAATGAAACAAGGGAGCCAAAAGATGATTTTGGGGGCAAGCGGATGTTTTACGACTTCAATCACGATGATTGGAACCAGATGTTCAATTTCCTCGCTCAGTGCCTGCACTTCTACCTGGGCTGCGCGGACAAGATCAAACCGCCGATGAATAACATCCAGAAAAGGAACCTGCTCAGCTCGATGGGTAACCGTTTTTTCGAGTGGGCGGAAGTGTATTTCGGTGCTGAGAGTGGAAACCTTGATAAGCTTATTTGCAAGGATCACGCGAAAGACGCTTACATGAGTAGCGAAAAAATCCGCGATTTGAGTACACAGAAGTTCACGGATTGGCTTAAAAAGTATGCGACCTATCATGGCTATGAGCTTAATCCAGCTGAGTTTCAAAATAGCCAGGGGCGTATAATTCGGGACTTTTCTGGCGAAAAGAAAGAAGCCATTTTCTTCCGGACAAAGCTTGTGACCGGCGAAGAAGCGCCAGCGATTGTAAAACTGCCAAGCATTGCGCCTGACCTGAATTTTGATCCGCCGGCATCCGGTGATGACGTAATGCCTTTTTAACTCTTAACCAAAAACAGCATGGCAAAGCAGAATAATGACCTGGACTTCTTGAAAGAGCAATCCCTGTGGATAGATGCTAAGGGAAGAACACTGCTGGTTTATCGCCGCTGGTTCCAATCCGGACCGCGTGGAAGTGAGGTTGGCGACATCGACCTAATCATCCTGGATACGCTCGAACTCACTCGCAGGCCTTACAGCGAGATACAAGGACTGATCATCGACGGGCGAATGAAGTTCGCCCGCGAACTGGTCGATATCAGGGAATCACTTCTTGCGTAACAACTCCAAACAGTAAGCTTCAATGAAAATAATTAGCAAACCCTTTCGCCTTCTGTGCGCCCTTCTATGGGTGGCCGGGGTGGTATCCTTCGGCGCGATCGTGGCCGTAGTCGCAATAACCTTCAACGTAATTACCAACCTAACCGAAGCGATTATGCTTTCACAGGGAGAATCTAATCACTTAAACAGCAACGAAGTATGACAATCAAAACGAGTCGAACCTATGTCCCTACGATCTTTATTCTGGCCCTTGAAAACAATAGATATAGCCGCCACAACATTGCAGCGGCCAACAAATGAAATAGAGTTTAATTGGTTACTCAGATGCGGTCCAGTCAACGGCGTCTTCAAATCTTGCAACATATTTCATCAGCTTGTGCCTTGTCTCTTCCAAAGTTTCTCCAAACGGGGCAGATGGGTGATAGTTGGACATTTCATGTTCCAACCGGCAATAGTGACTCAATTCCCACGTGTACTGTGCGTTCGCTCCTTTAATGACCTTATAAATTCTTCCGATGATTGTAGGTTCGATATTGTGAAAGAAAAACCTATGTTCTTCAACAAAAAGGTATTGTTCGATCAATGTATGTTCTTTCATAGTTTTTATAAGAAGGTTGATTGTAAAAACAAACCAAAGTGCCCGGTAATCACTAAATACTCGCAATGAGCCAGTCCTAATGGGTTTATTAAAGCGTCGTTTGGCACCACGTCAAGCTTGAAATTGATGAATTAGCAAAGCCGAGTACTTGAAAGGCATACTCTTAAAAAAATGCAAAGACCGCTAACCAGGCAACCCGAAAAGGTTGCCATTTTTTTTGCCAGGGGGGAGTTGTCGGAGATCCCCCAAACCCCCTTCCTATAAAACTCCATTATTTTTGTAACTTATTATCTTTATTGATTATTATATCTTAAAGTGTTGAAATTGAGAGATATAAAATGAAATAGATTTCTTATCCGAAAGATAAAAAGTTACAAAAAGTAAAAACGGTTTGTATCCTTCTCAGTGCTCTGAAACTGCCAGATACAAATTTTCTTATCTCAGATAAGAAAATGAAATCGAGAAATTAACTTCTAACTATCTGAATAAGAGCGCACAATACAAAAAATAAGAAGTTACAAAAAAAATGTGGTTTCAGATTGGAGACAGTTCAGCAAAAGGAATAAAGGCTGGCGATTTCTTGAAAAGTAGTAGCGTTTATCGTATCTTCAGTGTTATAATAATGCAATTACATGGGATCAATCGTTTCGAAAATTGCCGACGAAATTAAGCTTCACGGATCGCTTGAAGCCTATTTCCTTTTTATGGAAGGTCAGCGGGAATCTGACACTGTACCTTCGGAGGCCGCTATATACAAATCTTATTACGTCACGCCATTGTACGCCGGGGAAAACGTAATAAACAAAGCTGGCCAGCCCTGCAGGGTGACCGAAGAACTTTTCTGGATCTTGGTGGCTACCCAGCTTAAAGAGATTTCGAAAGGCACCGCCCGCGATCAAGTAATACGGGAAGCAATGTCAAAGGTGGGAAAGTACATTGAAACCGCGAAAACGCCCTTTACAATTTGGAAACTGAGTTTCCAAATTATACCAGGAGATTTCAGGTAAATATGACCGTATGAGCATTAAATTCCGGCTCCGTTA
>NZ_JBHYGF010000599.1:0-18403 GCF_051859145.1 Dyadobacter sp. | reverse complement strand
CAGAGCCGCGCTTCACTGTCGGGGCACGTTCGGGGTAATAAAGGCTCTCATAGGAAAGCACGTACGGATAAGCGCCGGGCTGTACTTTCTGGCCTTTGTAAGTACCGTCCCAGCGGTCTTCCAGGTTATTGGTAGCGTAAATTACTTCGCCCCAGCGATTGTAAATCCGGATTGTAAAATTGGTGTAATAAGCCCCGAAAATTTCCAGGATCTCCTTTCTTCCCTCTCCGTCGGGTGTGAATGCATCCGGGATAAAAAACCGCGGCTCGCACCTGTCGATTACCTCAGTGGATTTCTCGGCGACGCAGCCTTCCGGATTCGTAGCGCGCACCACATAGGTACCTTCCACATTCACGGTGATCGTTCGCGTGGTATCTCCTGAGGCGGGCCAGAGATAGGAAAGCTGTCCCTGCCCATTTGCATCCAGGATTACCGACTGACCATCAGGAATGCAAATCGCATTTTCCGGTGCCAGGTTCAGGATCGGCGAAGGCAGTTCGCCTACCTGAATGGTATCTGAATTGTAGCAATCGTTTCTGTCTTTTACAATCACAGTATAAGTTCCGGGCTGGCTGATCGTCACGTCGCGGGTCGTTTCTCCGTTACTCCAGTTAAACTCAATCCATCTGTCACTTACAACACCCAGCACTACCGAGCTGTCGCGGCAAAGCGTGGTATCCGGCCCGATCGAGAATGCAGGTGGTCGGCGCAATGTAATCTGGATCGTATCGGCAGAATAACATTCCCCTTTTGGTCCATTGAATGCGACTGCGATATACTGGCCGGTGGCAGTTGCCCGGTAAGTTCTCTGGCGGGATACCACCCTTCCCCTGTTGATCCACGCATAAACTTCGGCCTCAACGCCCATATCCAGCGGGACAAAGCTGCCGCAGGTATCTTTATCAGCACCCAGATTGATTTGTGGCGGAGTTTCGTAAATCGTTACTTCCTGCACAATGATCGTATCCTTACACTTGTTGGCGGCGCGCATCCGCACCATGTAAGTACCCGGCTGCGTGTAAGTGTAAGTCGCCTGCGTCTCTTTCGAGGGCGATGTAAAACTTCCGTCTCCCAGGAAATCCCATTGATAGGTATCTTCAATCGGGTCACAAATGGGGCTTGCCTGGAAGGTGGTGGGTTCGTTGGTACAAAAACCATCCGCCTCAAAGCCCGGCCCGGAAGATTCCTGCGTAAAATCCTGCACCATATTCGGTAGTCCCAGCTGGCTATTTTTTCCACCCAGATTAACCCCGTCGCGTTCATATTCTACCCCGGTGAGCGAGTTTCCTTCCGGCTCACCAATTACTGCCAGGTACTCGCTACCCTGAATCGCCATGTAAATGCGACCGTCGGGCCCGAATTGCAATGCACCGAATTTTCGGTTTGCCGAGCTGTCAATCGTTATTGCTGTTTCAGTTAGTAAGCTGTCGGGTAATGTGAGATCGTATTGTTTTAGATAAGAACTTGTCCCATTCTCTCCGGTAAAGGAGATGTACATTTTTTCTCCGCTGGGCGAAAATTCGATCCCGTACGCTGTCGGAGGCGCGGCTCCAAGATCAACTGTTTTGTCGTGCGTAAGCGTACCTGTCGAATCATCAAAAAAGAACAGATCTACGTAGTTTTTAGGTGGCCCCGGGATAATTACAGCGAGCCTTCTCTGTCCGGTTGCACTATCAGGCGACGAAAATTTCATGTAACCTTCCGCCTTATGCAGACTGTCGTGCACCATTCCGAGATCAAATGTTCCGCTTTCATTCAAGCCGCCATCAGTTGCGTGAAAAACGCGGAATTTATTGGTACCGTAGTCGTGAGAGATAACCCAGTAAGTGGAATCGCGGTCATTACGTGCAGACACTATACGTTCGGTTGTAGGTGTTTGCAAAGTGGTATTTTGCTCGATGATTGCACCCAAACCATTGTTTCTCCGCATATCCACCACACTTACCGTGAGCAATTTTTCATTGCCGTTGATATCCGATGTTGTAAATACGTTGAAAAGGTACTCGCAACCTTTACAGGTAGGCTGCGGCACAATGAGCACCGATTGCGTCGAGTTCGGACTTCCTTTTAAAGGCGCACAATTCCCCGGACTAAAACACGGCATGACGTCGCCATTCTTATTCCAAATCGTTATACCATCGGAATAAAACAGCAATTGTCCCTTTGAATTCGCAATAGAAGATGTACCCTCGGGTGTATTGACTTTTCCATCCGTAATGGGTGTAGGCGGAGAATTAGAGAAATCAAGCCCCGCATTTCCACCGAAATACCATTTTGCACCCTCCTGCGCAGAAGGTTCCATACAGATTTTCACATTCACCCGATCCTGGATTTTACATCCGTTTGGCAAAATAACCTCCACCGAATAACAACCCGAACTATCGACATTCAGGGTCTGCGTTGTATCACCTTTCGGGTACCAGACGTACCTCGCTCCGGCAGGTGCGCCGTTTGGATAAGGATCGAGAATGAGCGTATCGCCCGGGCAAATGGTAGTATCCGTTTTCCATTCCTGAAAAGCCGGAGACAGCGCACCGATTTGTACCACCTGAGAAACTGTCTGCTGGGTTCCGCCGCGGATTGTGCGCGTTAATGTTACGGTATAAGCGCCCGGCGCCATATACGAATGCTGCGGGTTCCGCCTTGTGTCGGTAGCCGCGCCTTCGCCAAAACTCCAACGCCACGCAACAGCCGTACTTAACGTATCCCTGAATGAAGTAGAATCCGCTTCACAGTCGGGGTTTTGCATACACTGACCTTCCACCAAAAATTGCGCCTGCGCCTTCGCGTACCCTGTTGAGAGCAGCAGAAGGAAGAAAAAAGCACAAAAAATTTGTTGGTACCTATTATAAAATCGCCTCATGTTTCGTTAACTGTTCAAACACCCCTATCCACCACAATTGATATTCAGATTACCCGACAATACTAACGAAAATAAAATGTTAAAATTTTGTGCGGGAAAGTCGTAAAAACCACTCTAATTTGAATATTAATACGCAATTAGAAGATATTCTGTGAAAATAAAATTGGGCAAAGTTTTACGGCCCGTAACCTAGCTGTCACCCGGGTGTCGGCTGCAAGATGAATATATGATCAAGCGTTTACTTTGCCTTTTTATACTGACACTGGTTTGCATTGATGGTTGGAGTCAGGACCCACAATTTTCCCAGTTTTATGCAAACCCATTGTACCTCAACCCCGCACTGGCGGGTGGAGCGCTTGCGCCCCGGGCTACTGTAAACTACCGGAACCAGTGGCCTTCCCTTTCGGCCAATTTCGTTACAACTTCTTTCGGTGCTGACGCATTTTTTTCAAATGTAAACAGCGGAGTGGGTGTATTGGTGACAATGGACAGCCAGGGACTCGGGAATTTGAAATCGACAGAAGCTGCATTACAATACTCTTACCAGATCCAGTTTAATGAAATGACTTCACTGAGGCTGGGCATCCAGGGCGGATTTGCTTCACGTACGCTGGATTATTTCGGACTAACTTTTGGTGACCAATACAATAATGGCGGTTTGACCGGAAATCCTTCCGAAGATCCTTTCGCACAGGGCGGCCCAAATGTGTTTTATGCCGATTTCGGTGCAGGCGCAATGCTTTATTCTGACTGGTACTGGGCAGGAATTTCGGCACACCACTTAAACCGGCCAAATCAGGCATTTTCAGGATTGACTGACGCGCGGCTACCTGTAAAAGCCAGTTTACAGGCCGGATTGCGCATCCCGTTTGCTGGTTACACTTTTTTAGGTGATGAAATCGATAAGGAAAAAACCATTTCTCCTGCGATCATGTACAAAAAGCAGGGGAAATATGATCAGTTTGATGCAGGACTTTATGTGACGCTTGAACCGCTTGTTCTGGGCGCCTGGTACCGCGGGATACCTTTCAAAAAGTACGCACAAAACATTAACAATCACGAGTCGCTGATATTTCTCGCCGGTTTCCGTCAGGATAAATTCTCCATTGGTTATAGCTATGACCTGACAATTTCTACACTTGGCGCTGGCAGCGGCGGTGCGCACGAGATTTCACTCTCCTACGTTTTCCCGCCTCTCGAACCCAAACAAAAGCGTAGCAGAAGCAGCAAAAAACAACTTTCCTGCCCTAAGTTCTAGCACGGTTTTTATATAAGATTGCGCTGCAATTGCGGGTAAAGTTGAAAACTGCCCGCCTTTCAACGTAGTAAATACCGTATATTAACCTTTTACATCATCATGTTTACCATTACCAAAAACGGCCTGCTCTTTGCATTGTGCCTTATTTTGAGCGCAGCGACATTGTTTGCGGCTGCCCCGAAAAGAGAATTTTACGAAATTAAAATCTACCAGGTTAAAGACGCTGATCAGGCTTCGCGGATAGACAGCTACCTGAAAGATGCTTACATTCCTGCCATGCACAGAGCAGGTATCAAGAATGTAGGTGTTTTTAAGCCGGTAGCTTCTGACACATCTGCCGGTAAGCTGATTTACGTATTCACACCATTAAAGTCACTGGAACAGCTTGTTGATCTTCCAAAAGTATTAGGCAAAGATGCCGCTTACCAGACAGCTGGTAAAGATTATATCGATGCAGAATACAAGAACCCGCCTTACGTACGCATTAAATCCACTGTTTTGAGAGCTTTTGAAAACAGTCCGATGATGAAAAAGCCGGACCTTACTTCACCCAAGGCTGATCGCATTTACGAGCTAAGAAGCTACGAAGGCCACACCGAGAAGATCTACTGGAACAAGGTAAAGCAATTCAATGCGGGTAATGAGATCGGTATTTTTGCGAGATTAGGTTTCAATGCAGTTTTCTACGGAGAAGTAGTTGCCGGTGCGACTATGCCGAATTTGATGTACCTGACTACATTCGCAGACAAAGCTTCCCGCGATGCACACTGGAAATCATTCAGCGACGATGCTGAATGGAAAACTGTAAGGTCATTACCTGAGTACCAGAACAATGTTTCTAAAAACGTAACATTGTTCCTTTTCCCGACAGAGTATTCAGATATTTAATATTGTTGTCAAATAAAAGAGGGTGCAACTGGCATATGAGCCGCAGTTGCACCCTCTTTCTTTATATCAAAATCAACCTTTTACCGCATTAATCACCGCGCGCACACTTCCGTGCTCACTGAGCAGCGACTCCGCTTCATCTGCTGAAATATTAAGCTCTTCTATAACCATCCGAACTGCGCGGTCAACGAGCTTTTCATTTGTAAGCTGCATGTCCACCATTTTGTTGCCCTTCACTTTTCCCAGCCGGATCATCACGGCGGTCGAAATCATGTTCAACGCGAGCTTCTGGGCAGTACCTGATTTCATGCGCGTGCTGCCGGTCAGGAACTCAGGGCCAACTACAATCTCGACCGGGAATTCAGCTGCTGCGGCTACCTTTGAACCCGCATTGCAAACCACGCAGCCCGTCAGCAAACCTGCTCTACGCGCCGCATTCAATCCGCCGATTACGTAAGGTGTACGGCCCGATGCCGCGATTCCTATTAGTGTATCGTTTTCAGCTGGTTTGTACCCAGCCAGATCTTTCCAAGCCTGCTCACTATCATCTTCCGCATTCTCAACCGCTTTTCTGATCGCCATGTCACCGCCGGCAATAATACCCACTACAAGGTCAAAAGGAACGCCGAAGGTGGGTGGGCATTCCGACGCATCCACTACTCCCAATCTTCCGCTTGTACCAGCACCTATATAGAAAAGCCTGCCTCCTGCCTGCATGCGTGGGACAATTTGCTCAACCAGCGCTTCTATCTGAGGAATTGCTTTGTTAACAGCAAATGGTACTGTCTGGTCCTCAGCGTTAATCGATGTCAGCAGTTGATTGACACTCATTTTTTCGAGGTCCTGATAATTAGATGAAGATTCGGTAGTTAGCATGATGCTGGGGATTGTTTCATTTCAAAATTAAAAGTTTTCCTATTACAAAGCTTTTGTTCCAACATATTTGGTACTTATTGAAGATTATGAACAAAAAACTGATTCAATGTTTGGAAAATAAAAAGATACCCTTCTAATTTGTGTCACCAAGTCGGAAGTAGCGAAATTTCGCTGGGCTTGTGAATTCCGCTATGAAAGACGCAAAAATCATTCTAAGTCTTCGAATCGTCACGCTTTTTGCGTGAGTGAGGAAAGACTATATAGTTCGGCACCTCACTCACAACAGAGTGAGGTGTTTTTGTTTAATACAATAAATCACCATGTCTGAACTAAACAAATTTTCAAAAACCCTGACGCAGGAAGTAACCAATCCAGCCGCACAGGCAATGCTTTACGGAATTGGTCTGAAAGAAGAAGATTTTGCCAAACCACAAATTGGAATTGCAAGCACCGGCTACGAAGGCAATCCTTGTAATATGCACTTAAACGGACTTTCTGTGTATGTGAAGCAGGGAGTTACCGCGAACGATATGGTGGGATTGATCTTCAATACCATCGGCGTTTCTGACGGTATGACCAATGGAAATGACGGAATGCGTTATTCACTGCCGAGCCGCGATATCATTGCAGATTCCATTGAAACAGTTGTTTCGGCACAGTGGTATGACGGGGTAATTGCGGTAGTAGGTTGTGATAAAAATATGCCCGGCGCAGTAATGGCAATGGCGCGCTTGGATCGCCCTGCAATTATGGTGTATGGTGGAACAATTCGTTCCGGACATTATAAAGGTCAGAAACTCGATATTGTTTCCGCTTTTGAAGCTTTGGGTAAAAAGTTTGCAAACAATATTTCTGACGAGGATTTCAAAGGTGTAATCCAGAATTCGATTCCCGGACAAGGCGCTTGCGGCGGTATGTACACTGCCAATACCATGGCGGCTTCTATTGAAGCAATGGGGCTCAGCCTTCCTTTCAGCAGCTCTTACCCGGCTACGCACGAGGGCAAGCAGGAAGAATGCAAGAAGATCGGCTCGGCGATGAAAAAGCTTCTTGAACTGAATATTACACCGAAAGAAATCATCACTAAAAAGTCGCTTGAAAATGCATTGACAGTGGTTATGGCATTGGGCGGCTCTACCAATGCAGCTTTGCACTTCCTGGCTATCGCAAGATCAGCGGGACTTTGGCTGACGTTGAATGATATTCAGGAAATTTCAGACAGAACTCCATTCATTGCTGACCTCAAACCAAGCGGTAAGTATTACATGGAAGATATCCTGGCGATTGGCGGGGTACCGGCTGTTACTAAATATTTGTATTCCAAAGGTTTGATCCACGGAGATTGCATTACCGTAACCGGAAAAACAGTCGCAGAAAACCTGGCAGAAGCGCCTGATCTTGACTTTGATGCGCAAAAAATGGTTTTCCCGATTGAACAGGCAATTAAGCCAAGCGGGCACATTCAGATTATGTATGGTAACCTCGCACCAACCGGCGCAGTGGCGAAGATCACCGGTAAAGAAGGTATGACCTTTGACGGAGAAGCGAAGGTTTGTGAGCACGAATCCGAGATTATTACCATGCTTGCCAACCATGAAATCAAACCAGGGCACGTGGTGGTAATCCGCAATGCAGGACCCAAAGGCGGACCTGGCATGTCGGAAATGCTGAAACCAACTTCGGCTGTAATGGGCGCAGGGTTGGGTGACAAAATTGCATTGATAACCGACGGCCGTTTTTCAGGCGGTACGCACGGATTTGTAGTTGGTCACATTACACCAGAGGCGTTTGACGGTGGTCCAATCGCATTGGTAAAGGACGGCGACCGCATTACGATCGACGCAAATACGCGTGAACTGACCCTGCACATCTCCGACGAGGAACTGGCTGCCCGCAAAGCAGAATGGGTTCAGCCCGCACCGAAGTTTACCAAAGGAATGCTTGGAAGATATATCAGAACCGTGAAGTCAGCCAGCGAAGGTTGCGTAACCGACGAGGCGTAGCAACTGCTACCTGATCTTGAAAATTCGTCAGACAAATAAATAGAGGAGTCATGGAATTTAATGAAAATCAAACTGAAACAGTCCAGATCGCTGAACCGGCGGTTACTGTTGCCAAACCGGAACTGATCAATGGATCGCACGCGGTAATCAGGTCATTAATCGAAGAGGGTGTTGAAACTATTTTCGGGTACCCCGGCGGCGCGATCATGCCTGTTTATGACGCGATTTATGACTATCAGGAAGAAATTGACCACATTCTCGTACGCCACGAACAGGGTGCTGCGCATGCGGCAGAAGGTTATGCACGCGTGAGCGGCAAAGTCGGAGTTTGCCTTGTAACCTCAGGTCCGGGCGCTACCAACCTGGTGACCGGAATTGCTGACGCAATCATTGACTCAACGCCCCTGGTTTGCGTAGTGGGACAAGTAGCAGCGCATTTGCTTGGTACCGACGCATTTCAGGAAACTGATGTAATCGGCATTACTATTCCTATTACCAAATGGAACTACCAGATCACCCGCGCAGATGAAATCCCGGAGATTATGGCCAAGGCATTTTACATTGCAAAATCAGGCCGCCCGGGACCTGTGTTGATTGACATTACGAAGAATGCGCAGAACGAACTGATGTCAAAAGAATTTTCATATAAAAAATGTGAAACCCTGATCAGCTACCGCCCGCGCATTGCTCCGAAGACAGAGCAGGTTGAAGCAGCTGCGAAATTGATCAATGAGGCTAAAAAGCCATTTCTCTTCGTCGGTCACGGCGTGCGGATTTCACATGCTGAAAACGAGCTGCTGCAATTCATCGAAAAAACAGATATACCTGCCGCCTCAACGCTTCTAGGACTTTCTTCTGTTTCAGTTGATCACCCGAACTATGTAGGATGGCTGGGAATGCATGGTAACTACGGTACCAACGTGCTAACAAACCAATGCGACCTGATCATTGCTGTCGGAATGCGTTTCGACGACAGAGTAACAGGCGATGTAAGCCGCTATGCCAAACAGGCAAAAGTTGTTCATATCGAAATAGATCCGGCCGAAATTGATAAGATTATCAAAGCCGATGCACCTGTTGTAGGCGACGCAAAACTCGCGCTTGAAATGCTGCTCCCGTTAGTGAAGGAGAACGATCACAAAAGCTGGATTGCTGAGTTCAAGAAGTTTGATGCGATTGAAAATGAGAAAATCACGCAGCCGGAGCTCGCCCCTACTACTGAAAAAATCAAAATGGCGGAGGTAATCCGCACACTTTCGGACAAAACGAAGGGAGAAGCTGTGGTACTGGCGGATGTGGGCCAGCACCAGATGATGACTGCGCGGTATTACCAGTTTAAAAAACCGAATTCCTTTATTACTTCTGGCGGTCTGGGCACAATGGGTTATGCATTGCCTGCCGCATTTGGTGCCAAAGTAGGCGCGCCTGATCGCGAGGTAGTTGCATTCATCGGCGATGGCTGTTTTCAAATGACAATCCAGGAGCTGGGTACCATTGCGCAGAGCGGACTTCCGGTTAAGATCATTATCCTGAATAACAACTTCCTCGGCATGGTGCGTCAGTGGCAACAGCTGTTCCACCAGAAAAGATATTCGTTTGTAGAGTTGCAAAACCCTGATTTCATCACGATCGCCAAAGGTTTTGGAATAAACGGACATACCTGCAGCAGCCGCGAAAACCTGAACGATTCGCTCGATACGCTGCTTGCTTCCGACAAGCCTTACTTATTGGAAGTAATTGTTGAAAAGGAAGAAAACGTGTTCCCAATGGTTCCAACCGGCGCTTGCGTGGCGGATATCAGATTAGAGTAAACAGGAAAATATCGCAATTATGACAACATACACCATTTGTGTTTTTACCGAAAATACGATTGGTATTCTGAATAAGATTACCACGATCCTGACACGCAGGCGGATTAATATTGAAAGCTTAACTGTTTCAGAGACAGAACGTAAAGGTATCTCCCGATTTACCATCGTTATTCGGCACGATTCGCGGGAGGCTGTTGAAAAGCTGGTTCGCCAGATCCGGAAAGTAGTGGAAGTACTCGCTGTTTTCGGATATTTGAACGACGATATCGCTTATAATGAAATCGCATTGTTCAAAGTTTCAACTCCGATTGGTGCCAAACCTATTGACATTGAAACCATTAACAAGGTTTACAAAGCCTGGGTTGTATACTGGCACCTTACCTACGTGATTATTCAGAAAACAGGGACTGAGGAAGAGATTTTCGAATTTTTCGATTACATCAAACCACACGAAATCCTGGAATTTGTGAGATCAGGCAGAGTAGCAGTAAGCAAGTCGCCGCAGACTTTGGTTGATTATCTCCCGGAAGCTGAGTGGGAGTATTATCAGTAGCATTACCTCTTTATAATTATCCTTTTTAAATCGTAATAAATCAATTTAACCAATAATCAATGGCAAAATTAAATTTCGGCGGGGTCGAAGAAGAAGTAGTAACCCGTGAAGAATTTCCTCTTGAAAAAGCGCGTGAAGTACTTTCATCTGAAACAATAGCTGTAATCGGTTACGGCGTACAAGGCCCGGGTCAAAGCCTGAATATGCGTGATAACGGTTTCAATGTAATCGTTGGTCAGCGCCAGGGTGGTAAGTCGTGGGACAAAGCTGTTGCTGACGGCTGGGTACCAGGTGAGACACTTTTCGATATCGAAGAAGCACTTTCAAAAGGAACTATCATTTGCTATTTGCTTTCTGACGCCGCTCAGATTGAACTTTGGCCAACCGTTAAAAAGCACCTTACTGCTGGAAAATCACTGTATTTCTCGCACGGTTTCGGTGTTACTTACAAAGATCAGACTGGCATTATCCCTCCTGCTGACGTGGATGTTTACCTTGTTGCTCCAAAAGGATCAGGTACTTCACTTCGCCGCCTGTTTGTAGAAGGAAAAGGCTTGAACTCTTCTTTCGCTGTCTTCCAGGATGCAACCGGCAAAGCGCGTGAGAAATGCATTGCAATGGGAATTGGTGTAGGTTCAGGATATTTGTTCGAAACTGATTTCTACCGTGAAGTAACTTCTGACCTTACTGGCGAGCGTGGTACTTTGATGGGCGCAATCCAGGGAATTTTTGCAGCGCAGTATGAAGTACTTCGTTCAAACGGACATACTCCTTCGGAGGCATTCAACGAAACAGTTGAAGAATTGACCCAATCATTGATGCCATTGGTTGCTGAAAATGGAATGGACTGGATGTATGCCAACTGCTCAACTACTGCACAGCGCGGTGCACTGGACTGGTGGAAACCTTTCCGTGACGCTACCAAGCCTGTTTTCGAGCAACTTTACAACTCTGTAAAATCAGGCGAGCAAGCTAATATCTCGATCACACGTAACTCACAATCTGACTACCGCGTGAAACTCGAAGAAGAACTAGCTGAGCTTCGCGAATCAGAAATGTGGAAAGCCGGCGCAACAGTTCGTAGCCTGCGCCCGGAAAACAACTAATAAACTATTATCAATTTACCGTCGGCTGAAGCCGGCGGCAATTGAAAGCGAAATCAATTACCGTCAGCTTCAGCTGACGGTTTTGACTTAAACCCGTTGGCTTTGGCCTCCGGTTCTGACTAAAAACAAGAGCTTTGCGATTGCAAGGCTTTTTTCTTTACAAGCAATGGAAACGGCACATTCACTCCCAACACTTGACAATATTTTCCTTGCTGCAGAGCGGCTGCGCGGGGTTATTAACCACACACCCATTCTGTACAATGCACATTTGTCGGAGCAGTACAATGCGAATATCTATCTCAAAAGAGAAGATCTGCAAACTGTAAGATCTTACAAAATCCGCGGCGCTTATAACAAAATGGCGAGTCTGAGTGCGGACGAGCTGGCGAATGGAATTGTGTGCGCAAGCGCGGGCAATCACGCGCAGGGAGTCGCATATGCGTGTCGGAAAATGGAGGTGAAAGGCGCGATTTTCATGCCGACTACTACGCCAGCGCAGAAGATCAAGCAGGTAAGATTATTTGGTAAAGAATGGATCGAGATCCACCTGGTAGGTGATACTTATGATGATGCTTATTTCGCGTCGAAGGAATACCAGACTGTGACCAATGCAGTGTTTGTTCACCCGTTTGATGATTTGCAGGTAATTGAAGGTCAGGGAACTGTCGGATTGGAAATTTTTAAAGATGCTGATTTCAAAGTTGATTTCCTGTTAATGGCGATTGGCGGAGGCGGGCTGGCTTCCGGCATTTCCACGGTTTTCAAGCAGCTATCTCCCAAAACGCAGCTCATCGGCGTGGAACCGGAGGGTTCGCCGACGATGAAGAAATCCATTGAAGAAGGTCAGGTAGTGACTTTAGAACATATCGACAAGTTTGTCGACGGCGCAGCTGTACGCAGGGCGGGGGACCTTAATTTTGAGATTTGTCGAAAAAGCCTGAGCAAGATCCTGCTGGTGCCGGAAGGAAAAGTCTGCTCCTCTATTTTGCAGCTTTACAATGAAGAAGCGATCGTAGCCGAGCCAGCTGGCGCATTAACAGTAGCTGCGCTTGACCTGATCAAGGAAGAAATTAAAGGCAAAAACGTGGTTTTGCTTATCAGCGGCGGCAATAATGATATTACGCGTACCGAGGAAATCAAGGAACGCTCGCTGCTTTTTGAAGGCTTGAAGCATTATTTCATTATCCGCTTTCCGCAACGCTCCGGTGCATTCCGTGAGTTCTTGAATGTGTTAGGACCAAATGACGATATCGCGCGTTTTGAATATGTGAAGAAAACCAACCGCGAGCAAGGCCCTGCATTGGTCGGAATCGAGTTAAAAAACCGCGAGGACTTCGCGCCGCTCATCGAGCGAATGGATGCGAACCGGGTTGTTTACGAGTATTTGAACGATCAGCCGGATTTGTTTCAGTTTATGGTTTGAAATTATGCTCCGCGTACCTTCCGATATCAGCTCTTCCGAATTCGAGTCCCTGAAAATTCAGGACATGACATTTGTTGCTTATCGCAACGAGATATATCCGTCCAAATACGATGTTTTCTTTGAAGAGCACGCGGTGATTGTGGTGCTCGAAGGCGAGAAGAAGTTCACCAGTCCAAGCCAGGAAGTACATGTGGAGAAGGGCGACATTCTGTTCGTGCAGCGTGGTTTTTACCTGATGTCGGAATCCATTAATGAATCTTACAAAAGCCTGGTTTTCTTTTTTGATGAAAAGTTGCTGAAAGAATTTGTGGGTTTGCATCCTGAACTTTTTGATGCGCAGGAGCAAAAGACAGTTTTTGAAAATCCGATCCTGCTGCTGAAATCGGATGATAATTTTGAAAAATTCATACAGTCTGTCTTCCCCTACTTCCGCTCGCGGACTGAATTAAAAAACCATTTTCTCAGACTTAAATTTCAGGAATTGTTGCTGCATTTGCTGGAACTGGACAATTCACGCCAGCTTCGGGCGATTTTATATAGTTTATATAAAGGCGAAAAAGTGGACCTGGCTTTCCTGATGAACAGCTACTATCTCAAACCGCTGACATTGGACGAACTCGCTAAACTCTCAGGACGCAGCTTATCCGCATTTAAACGCGACTTTCAGGAAGAATTCAAGACTTCACCTGCACTCTGGCTCAAAAACAAGCGACTGGATTACGCTGATTTTTTGTTGCGAAACAGTATCAAGAATGTGTCAGAAATCAGTACAGAGATCGGCTACGAAAGCGTTTCTCATTTTATAAAAACTTATAAGGAGAAATACGGGGTTACTCCCAAGAGGCAGGGGTGATTTAGGCGGTTCTGATTTGACCGATTTTCTTATATTTGATTAATCGAAAAAAGCACATTATGGAAACGCTGCATATATATCCATCAAAGGCACAGGCCAAGGTAATTATAGCCTTTTTAGAAGCTCAAAATATTCCTTTTGTCAAAGAAGACAGCTTGCCTGCGCATGTACTTGATGGCATAGAGCGAGGATTTGAAGACGTGAAAGCTGGCCGGACAATGACAATGGAAGAATTCCAACACCGCCGGTCATCGAGCAAATGCGCCTGCAAGTAATTTTCACGCACACTGCAGTAGAAACATACGAAGCCATTTTCGATCAGATTAGCTCAAAGTTTGGACATTCTGCTGCACAAAAGTTCGAAGCCAAGGTATTTCGGACTCTTAGGACCCTCTCAGGCAATCCGCTCATTTTCAGGGAAACAGCAGATAATCCCAGAATACGCAAAGGATTCATTCATGAGAACTGTTCATTCTTTTATAATATGACTGAATCGGAGATTTACATTCTCTATTTTTGGGATAACAGGCAAGAACCTCTCCTAGAGTAGCAAATAAAGATTCTCGCTCAAATTACACTCCCAAACCAAAATCATTATTTTTTGAACCTTTACCGTTATCATTATTCTTCTGAATATGTGGTAATTTGTAATATCAATTCTCCCTTATAGAATTGGCTATCAGTAAGTCAGTTCTTTAATGCCAGTGTTGACCAGGCGAAATTTCAATCTATCAAAATGAGTAATCAAGCAACTACATTGTTTGACAAAGTGTGGGACGCACACGTTGTCCGCAAAATCGCAGACGGTCCGGATGTATTTTTCATTGACCGTCACTTTATCCACGAAGTAACCAGCCCGGTTGCTTTCCTCGGATTGGAAACCAGAAATATTGGTGTAATGTATCCAGAACGCACTTTTGCAACTGCGGATCACAATACGCCAACAATCAACCAGCACCTCCCGGTAGCTGATCCGCTTTCTGCAAACCAGCTGAAAGCTTTGGAAACCAACTCAGCGAAATACGGGATTTCACACTGGGGACTGGGTAATGCAAGAAACGGGATTGTACACGTAGTAGGTCCTGAAAACGGGATTACACTTCCAGGGATGACGATCGTTTGCGGCGATTCGCATACTTCAACCCACGGCGCTTTCGGTGCGATTGCATTTGGTATTGGTACTTCCGAAGTGGAAATGGTACTTTCCTCGCAATGCATTATGCAGCCTAAGCCTAAGAAAATGCGTGTGAACGTAAATGGTACTTTGGGCAAGGGCGTTACCCCGAAAGATGTTACTCTTTTTATTATTTCAAAACTTACAACTGCTGGTGCGACAGGCTATTTCGTGGAGTATGCAGGTGATGTATTTGAAAATATGAGCATGGAAGGCCGTATGACCGTTTGCAACATGAGCATCGAAATGGGTGCGCGCGGTGGTATGATCGCTCCTGATCAGACTACTTTTGATTATATAGAAGGTCGCGACCAGGCTCCGAAAGGCGAGAAGTGGGACAAAGCTTTGGCTTACTGGAAAACGCTCAAAACCGATGCAGATGCAGTTTTTGACAAAGAATACACATTCAGCGCATCAGAAATTGAGCCGATGATCACTTACGGTACCAATCCTGGAATGGGACAAGGTATTTCCAAAATGATCCCTACTGCCGATCAGGTGGAAGGTGGCAAGGCTACTTTTGATAAATCATTGAATTACATGGGATTCCATGAAAATGAATCGATGATCGGCAAGCCAATTGACTACGTTTTCATTGGTAGCTGCACAAACGGCCGGATTGAAGATTTCCGTGCATTTGCATCTATTATCAAAGGTCGTAAAAAGGCGGCTAATGTGACTGCGTGGGTTGTTCCCGGCTCACATATCGTGGAAGCGCAGATTAAGGAAGAAGGAATTCTGGATATCCTGACAGAAGCAGGTTTTGAACTACGCCAGCCAGGCTGCTCAGCTTGTCTCGCGATGAATGACGACAAAATCCCGGCGGGTAAATACGCAGTAAGTACCTCTAACAGAAACTTCGAAGGCCGCCAGGGACCGGGAGCGAGAACTTTGCTCGCTAGCCCGCTGGTCGCTGCTGCTGCGGCGGTAATGGGGGTTGTTACGGATCCTCGGGAGCTTTTGCAATAATATAGATTACGGAGACACACTGAGTTTAAAAGGAGGACCACGGAGAAATGGAGTTTGGTGATGTGACAGGGAAGATTATTGGTTGTTGCATTGAGATCCATCGTGAGCTGGGGCCGGGGTTATTGGAATCTGCTTATGAAGAATGCCTTGCTTATGAGCTAAAGAAGGCTGGGTTGTTTTTCGAAAGACAAAAACCTGTGCCTGTTCACTATAAAGAGGTGCACCTGGAATATGGTTATCGAATGGATTTCGTAGTTGAGAATGCAGTTGTAGTTGAGTTAAAGAGCGTCGAGGCATTAAACCCAATCCACGAAGCTCAAATCCTGACTTACATGAAGTTCGCAGAAAAGAAAGTCGGCCTATTAATCAATTTCAACGTCCTGGTTCTAAAAAACGGACTCAAAAGATTCATAAAATAACCCTCCGCGGCTCTCCATTTTTTCTCTTTTAAACTCTGTGTCAAAAAACTGAACTAATAATAGCCAAAAGCCTACGGCATAAAGCATAAAAAACATGGCCTACGATAAATTTACCATACTAAGAAGCTCCGCAGTTCCGCTGCCGATTGAGAACGTCGATACCGACCAGATTATCCCTGCCCGCTTTCTGAAAGCCACAAAACGCGAGGGATTTGGCGATAACCTTTTCCGCGACTGGCGGTACAACGGAGATAATACTCCGAAAGAGGATTTCATCCTGAACAATCCGATCTACTCCGGTAAAATCCTGGTGGGCGGACGCAATTTCGGGAGCGGGTCCAGCCGCGAGCATGCTGCCTGGGCGATCTACGATTACGGTTTCCGTTGTGTAGTTTCCAGCTTTTTTGCCGATATCTTCAAAGGTAACTCGCTTAACATCGGCATTTTGCCTGTTCAGGTAAGCCCTGAGTTTTTGAACAAAATCTTCCTCGCGATTGAAGCTGATCCGAATGCAGAGCTGGAAGTTAATCTGCCCGAGCAGACAATTACGATTGTCTCAACAGGCGAGCAGGAATCTTTTGACATCAATGGCTACAAAAAACATAACCTGATGAATGGGTTCGATGATATCGACTATCTGCAGGCGATGAAGGAAGAGATAAAGGGTTTTGAGCTAGAAAGAATGTATTAATGGGCTATCGGCCATCGGCTTTCGGCTGTCAAACTTTTGGCCGAGAGCCGATTGCCGATTGCCGACAGCCAACTATGAACAGCCGCTATATAGAAATAATGGATACGACGCTCCGCGATGGTGAACAAACCAGCGGAGTGTCGTTTTCTGCGTCAGAAAAGCTGACCATTGCGCAGCTATTGTTGCAGGAAGTAAAAGTCGATCGCATTGAAATTGCCTCTGCCCGGGTTTCGGAAGGAGAATTTCAGGCTGTGAAGCAGATCACTAACTGGGCAAAAGTGAATGGTTTTCTGGACAAAATAGAGGTACTTACTTTTGTTGACGGCGACGCTTCCATTAACTGGATGCTGGAAGCCGGCGCCAAAGTGATGAACCTGTTGACCAAAGGTTCCCTCAACCATTTGACCCACCAGCTCAAAAAGTCGCCGGCTGCACATTTTGAGGATATCAGGACAGTTATTGAACTGGCTGATTCCAAAGGGATTGCATGCAATGTGTACCTGGAAGATTGGAGCAATGGAATGCGGAACTCTCCGGAGTATGTTTTTCAATCGCTGGAATTTCTGGCATCACAGCCTGTCAAACGCATTTTGCTCCCGGACACCTTAGGTATCCTCACGCCTGCTGAATCTTATCTTTTTGTAAAACAAATCGTTGACAAGTACCCAAACCTGCATTTCGAATTTCACGCACACAATGATTATGACCTGAGTGTAGCCAATGTAATGGAAGCATTACGCGCCGGAGCACACGGGTTGCATTTGACTGTCAACGGAATGGGCGAACGCACTGGTAATGCGCCGCTTGCAAGTACAATAGCGGTTTTGAACGATATGATGCCGGAGTATAAAACTTCGGTGAACGAAAAGTCACTTTACACAATCAGCAAGATCGTGGAGACTTTCTCGGGTATCCGCATTCCTTCCAACAAGCCGATTGTGGGTGAAAGTGTATTTACGCAAACAGCCGGCATTCACGCAGATGGAGACAAAAAGAATAATCTGTATTTCAGCAAGTTAATGCCTGAAAGATTTGGCCGCCAGCGGCTTTATGCTTTGGGAAAAACCTCAGGAAAGGCTAATATCGAAAACAACCTGCGCGATCTTGGGATTACACTTTCCGACGCAGATCTTAAAAAGGTAACACAGCGGATTATCGAGCTGGGCGACCGGAAAGAGGCGGTAACGCCCGAAGATTTGCCTTACATTATCTCCGATATTCTCGACAGCAATGCGATCGAGGAAAAAGTTGTCATTGTAAATTATGTTCTGACGCATTCTAAAAATCTGAAACCTTCTGCGACACTTCAGATCAAATTTGGAGATGAAGTTTTTGAGGAAAATGCGCAGGGCGATGGTCAATACGATGCATTTATGAATGCGTTGAAAAAGATTTATGCGCAAAAAGGAATCAGTCTGCCAATGCTGACTGACTATACCGTGCGCATTCCACCCGGCGGTAAAACGGACGCCCTTTGCGAAACAATTATCACCTGGGAAATCAATGGAAAAGAAGT
>NZ_JBHYGF010000598.1:1792-18616 GCF_051859145.1 Dyadobacter sp. | reverse complement strand
GCAATATCATTCTGGCTCTTTTTGCGCTCGCCTGCCGGTACCAGACCAATACGGCCAGTGGCACTGTTAACACCGCCGCCGCCAAAGCCTGGCGTAGCTGAGAATGTAAATGCTTTTTCGGGGATTGAATCATTCAGGAAATTTCCCAGATCGTCAGAAATCTGCTGCATCTGGTCGAAACTGGTACCTTCTGGCGCGGAGAGATTAAAACGGATACTGTTCCTGTCTTCCATCGGCGCAAGCTCACTTTGCAGATTGGAGTAGGTAAACCATATCAAAACGCCGCAGATTGCCACCAAAGCCCAGGATAGCCAGCGCGCGCGCATAAAACCTTTCAGACTCCGATTGTAGCCATTTTCCATTCCCTCAAAAAACGGCTCAGTTTTGTTATAGAACCAACCGTGACCTGAGTTCTTTCTGTTCAAAAATACATTCAGCACCGGTGTGATTGTGAGGGAAACGAATGCAGAAATCAATACCGCGGAAGCTACCACAATACCAAATTCCCGGAAAAGGCTACCTACAAAACCTTCGAGAAAGATTACCGGCAGGAACACTACCGCGAGTGTCAGCGAAGTAGAGATTACCGCAAAGAAAATTTCCCGGCTTCCTTCCAATGCAGCCTGTCGGATCGGAAGTCCGCTTTCAAGCTTCCGGAAAATGTTTTCAGTTACTACAATACCATCGTCAACCACCAGACCAGTCGCCAGTACAATCCCGAGCAATGTCAGGATATTGATCGAGAAGCCGAACAGGTACATCACGAAAAACGTCGCTACGAGCGAGATCGGAATGTCGATCAGCGGGCGCACAGCCACCAGGAAATTCCGAAAGAAGAACAGGATTACGATTACAACCAGCGCAAATGCAATGAAGAGCGTTTCTTCTACTTCTTCAATAGACTGGCGAACAAGCCGCGTATTATCTATTAACACACTGAATGTGATGTCCGATTTGTTGGACTTCTGTATTTCTTCCAGTCTTTTGTTAAACTCGTCAGATATCTTCACATAGTTGGCACCTGGCTGCGGGATAACAGCCAGACCTACTGCGTAAACACCATTGTATTTCCAGCTTTGCTCTTCGTTTTCCGGGCCGAGCTCCACTTTTGCCACATTACCCAAACGAACGAGTCCCGCACTGTCATTTTTTATGACCAGATCATTAAAATCTTTTTCGCTGGTGAGCCGGCCCATTGTACGAATGGTCAATTCCGTATTGTTTCCGTAAATTTTACCAGCGGGAAGCTCCACGTTCTCAGCAGAGAGGGTAGCGGAGATATCATTGAAGGAAATGCCGTACGCGCTCATTTTATCGGGGTTGAGCCAAATGCGCATTGCGTACCTTTTCTGACCAAAAATATTGATCGCACTTACTCCGTCAATCGTCTGCAAACTTTGCTGCAATACGTTTTCCGCATATTCACTCAGTTCCAATAATCCTTTAGATGGACTTTGCACAGCCAGCAGGAGGATAAAGTCGCTGTTTGCATCTGCTTTGCTTACTACCGGCGGTGCGTCGATATCCTGGGGCAAGTTGCGTTGCGCCTGACTTACCTTGTCGCGCACGTCATTGGCTGCGCCTTCCAGGTCGGATTCGAGGTTGAATTCCACCGTGATATTACTGGACCCGATCTGGCTGGAAGAGCTGATACTTTTGATACCGGGAATACCATTAATGCTTTTTTCGAGCGGCTCGGTAATCTGGCTTTCGATAATGTCCGCATTCGCGCCGGTGTAGCTGGTCCGCACGTTTACGATCGGAGGATCGATGGCGGGATAGTCGCGGAGCGAGAGGAAGTTGTAACCTACCACACCAAAAAGGATGATGAGCAGGTTCATCACGAACGCTAGTACCGGCCGCTTTAATGATAGTTCCGAAATATTCATACGGTGGGTTTCAAGGGGATAGTCAATGTAAAACGTTACATCGTCGCAACTTTCAGGTTTCTAACACTTCTCACTTTCACAGGAGCATCGGGACGGGCGAACAATACACCCGAAACTACCACCGAGTCGCCAACATTCAATCCGCTGGTGACTTCCACTACATCCGCCAGGCGGTCGCCGGTTTCAACCGTAACAAATACGGCTTTACCACCTTTCACGGTAACTGCCTTTTTCCCCTGCGCCTCAGGTATGATACTGTTCGTAGGGATCAGTATGCTGCTTTTGTTTGAATTTGTTTTCAGGTAAACCTTTGCGAATGAGCCCGGACTTGTTGATCCTGAGTTTAAGACCGCGCGTACCGTGATATTCCGTGTCGACTGGTTAACCTGCGGCTCCGTGGCAATTATCCTTGCCGTTTCCTTTTTCCTGGAAGCCTGGTCGAGCAGTACTTCTACATTCTGACCTTTGCTAACGTATTTCTGGTAAGTTTCCGGAACTGTAAAATCAATGCGAAGATTGGAAAGCTGCTGCATTGTTGCGATCACGCTGGTAGGAGACACATAGGAGCCGGCGCTGACCTTCCTCAAACCGATAACCCCTGTAAATGGTGCTCTGACGATTGTTTTGTCAATAAGCGCCTGGGTGTACACCATATCTGCCTTGAAGCTGTTGACCTGGTTCAATGCCAGATCGTAATCTGCCTGGTTGATCCCGTTAATTGCTACCAGTTGCTTCAATCTTTTTTCAGTCGTCTCGGCAAGGTTGAGCTGGATCTTGATCTTGTCCAGCTGCGCCATCAGGTCTGCATTGTTTATCCTGGCGATCACCGTTCCTTTCTGTACCGTTTTTCCTTCGGGAACATCCAGGTAGGTGAGCAGCCCGCTTACTTCGGGGCGGAGTTCTGCAAATTCGTTTGCGACAATGGTGCCATTTACTTCCACCTGGTCACTTACCTTTTCCGATTTCGCGATGATCACGTCGACCGTAGTAGGTCCTCCGCCTCCTTTCTGCTGAAAAGTGTCTTTCTTTTCGCCACAGGAAAGGGCCATGAGAATCGTACCCGATATTGTTAAAATAGAGAGGGGAGTTATTCGAAAGCCGCCTGAGAAAACAGACTTTTTGTTATACTTCATAAGTTGGTAGAATCCGCAATTAAGGTTTAGGGGTGTTTCGGATCTGAAATATGCTTTTGGCAACAGTTTCAAAATTATATATTATATCTGAAACCGATTAGACTTTTACGTATTATAAAAGTTTAATTTGGAAAAATTAATTCTATAAAGTTTTTGCGATTACCCGCAGCAATGTATCGCATTTCAGCTCTGTTTCTTCCCATTCATGTTCCGGAATGGAGTCCTCGGTAATACCTGCGCCTGCGAAGAATGTTGCTTTCCCATTTTTAAACCGCACGGTCCTGAGATTTACAAAAAGGCTTGTATTTTCTCCTACCTGCGTTGGTCCCAGGAATCCACTGTAAAAGGACCTGTCATACCCTTCAATACTCAAAAGGAATTCCAGACTTGGTTTTTTGGGAACACCGCACACTGCCGAAGTAGGGTGAAGCAGCTTTAACATAACCGGGCCAAGCTCAGGGAAATTTACGGCCGCAGTATCTACTTCAAAATCCGTACGAAGATGATAGAGGTTCCCGGCCAGAACAGTTTTCGGTCCCGTTTCAAGATATTCTCTAAGTCTGATTTTCTTGAAACACTCGACAATGTACCTGCTCACGAGCGCGTGTTCCTCAATTTCCTTTTCGCCCCAGCGGATATCATATTTCGGGATCAGCTCGCCCGCCTGTGTTCTCGCTTTTTGCGTTCCTGCAAGCGACATGGTCTTGAAAAAACCGTTTGAATGCTGCTGTACCAGCAACTCGGGACTCGCGCCGAGCCACAGCTCTTTTTGCTCCGGCAGGTTTACAAGTGAGACAAATGCGTGCGGGTATACTTTGGCAAGTTCGCAGAATGCGCTCGCGGGCTGAAAATGCTTGGAGTAGCCAAGATCTTTTGTTCTTGACAAAACCACTTTCTTAAACTGATTCTGCCGGATCGCCGCTACTGCAAGCTCCACAGTGCGCTGGAAACGCATTTTGGCGTCCTCATTTTGCGAGGGTTCGAGTACGGGAGGGGGGCTGGCAGCAACATACTTCGTTTCATTTTGAGTTGCAGCAGACGCGAGCTCAACCAGCTTCTGAACCTCTACATGCTCTTCCCCCAACTTGTTTTCAACTGCATTGACCTGGTATGCATCCGAAAAAGTAACAACTATATCGCCTTCCATGAACTGTACATCCTGCCCGGCTTTCCAGTCAAAGGCTGCGATCATAAATCCTGCGGAAAGCTTGTCAAATTCTGGCTGTACCTTCTTTATTCCATTGTGGACAGCAATAAGCAATTTAATTTCACTGGCGTGAGGAAGCCGCCAGAGTGCGGCGGGGAATCCCATTTGTGTAGCAGCCGCCCATATCTGCTGAATTTGTAAACCTTCAAAGATTGAAAGTGCGGTGCGGTTTTCTACTGAAAGCATTTATTATGAAATATGTGTAAGTCGAACTTGTTTGATTTGATGCAAAATAAAGTCAGCGGTTTGCATTCACAATAGCGACCGTCAACCTGCTGATACACACGAGTTTGTTCTGATCGTTGGTAATCCTGATATCCCAGATATGCGTTGTCCTGCCTAAATGGATCGAGGTTACCTTGCCCGTAACGAAACCTTCCTTTACAGGCCGTAAATGGTTTGCATTGATCTCCAATCCGACTGCGTGCCGGTCGTCTGAATCCGGTATTACCAAAAACGAAGCGATACTGCCCAATGTTTCAGCAAGTACTACGGAAGCCCCTCCGTGGAGGATGCCAAATGGCTGGTGCGTGCGGCTGTCGACAGGCATTCGGGCTGTTATAAAGTCTGCGCCGATCTCGATGAATTCAATTCCAAGATGGTCGGCAATCGTGTTAATGCTGAACGATTTAAGTTGTTCTATTGTAACGGTTTTAACAAACATATCTAAAAAATATATAAATTTGTTAGTGCTTTAAAGCGCGTAAACAAGGTATTTGTAAAAATAATATTCAAATAGTCCTATTACTTTGAAAAGAAAATCTATATACCTCATTCGTCACGGTGAAACAGATCTTAACCGCCGTGGAGTGGTACAAGGCAGCGGGGTTGACTCCCTGCTTAACGAATGGGGAGAAGCTCAGGCAGCGGCTTTCTTCAATGCATATCAACATATTCCTTTTGACAAAATATATACCTCTGATTTAAAGCGAACACACCAGACTGTCCGCGGGTTCATCAAGTTGGGCATACCCCACGAAAGTTACCCGGGCCTCAATGAAATCTCCTGGGGAGTACGCGAGGGGCGGGAGCCGAACACGGGTGATAACAATTATTACAGAGAGCTGGTAACTGCCTGGCGGAATGGAGAAATCAACCTTGCCGCTGAGGAAGGTGAAAGCCCCGTGCAGGTAAGAGAACGCCAGATTCCGGTGATTGAAACCATTCTCTCGCGGCCGCACGAGCGCAATATCCTGATTGCAATGCACGGTCGCGCAATGCGCGTGCTGCTTACAACACTTTTTGAGCAGCCGCTGGTGAGAATGGACGACTATGAACATAGCAATTTGTGTCTCTACAAAGTCAATTATTCCTACGATACCCAGAAGTTTGAATTGGAAGTTCGCAACGATATCACGCACCTTCTTTCCCTCGAAATTCCACAAACCATTTAAAAGCCGTTTGTGTAGGTTCGTTTCCTTTGATGTATTTATACGGCAACCCACATTCCGTGTAAATACATTTGTTATTTTCGGGGCAATCAACGCGCTACTATTACATGTCCAAAAAACGAACTTACTGGACTCTTCAGGTCCTCGGATGGACACTACTGATCATGTTCGAATATGTACCCTACGTACTCGAATATGGTTTTGAAATCGGCGAATTTTATACTGCCCTGGCCAATATTCTGCTGGGGATCGTGCTTACCCACGTTTACCGGCTCGTGATCCGTAAATGGAACTGGTCGTCCCTTCCATTGCCGCGTCTCGCTTTGCGTGTGGTTGGTTCGGTACTGTGGCTCGGGCTGATTATGGCGATGATCAACCAACCCATGGACCGGGAAATGCTGGAACATAACCTGCTCAATCAGCCACTTGTTTTCTGGAGTTATTATGCAAACTGGTGTAAGAACCTGCTAGCGTGGATATTATCCTACACGGTTTATCATTATGTAGAGCAAAACCGCCTAGCAAGCTATGAAAAGATCATGCTGAAAATGTCGGCCCGGGAGGCCGAGGCGAAAGTGTTGCGATCGCAGCTGAATCCGCATTTTACATTCAATGCACTGAACAGCATACGCGCGCTGGTGTATGAAGATCCTTCCAAAGCACAGCTCAGTATTACTCAGCTTTCTAATATTCTCAGGAATTCACTGTTGGCGGACAGGAGAAAAACGGTCGACCTTCAGGAAGAGCTGCGCACAGTAGAAGATTATCTTGAACTCGAAAAAGTACGCTACGAAGACAGGCTGCGCTACACGATCAAAGCCAATGCGCAGGCTGTTTACTGGCAGGTACCTCCTATGATGCTGCAGACGCTGGTAGAAAACGGCATCAAGCACGGCGTATCAAAGGAGGTTGGAGGTGGTTTTATCGATGTTAAAGCAGAGATTGCTAACGATGTGCTGGCGATCAATATATATAATTCGGGTAACCTGGGAACTACTGAATCTGGTGGGGTTGGTCTAAAAAACACAGCTGAGCGGCTCTCTATCCTTTACGGAAAGGCTGCTACTTTCAGGATTTATCAATGCGAAGACAATGTAGTTTGTTCGGAAGTTAAAATTCCAATGCTATCGGAGAACGTGATGATGGTGGGGCAGGAGTCGGGCGCGGGCAACTAAGAGGCAATGTTCTAAATTCTATATAATACTAACTAATTCCCCAACTTATCTGCCATGAGAACCTTGATTGTTGACGACGAACGCCTTGCGAGAAATGAACTGAAACGTTTGCTTGAACCCTACACCAAGATCGAGATCGTAGGCGAAGCTGCGAATGCGGATGAAGCCCTGGTACTGATTGATGAATTGCAGCCTGAATTGCTGTTTCTGGATATTCAGATGCCCGGCCGGAACGGATTTGAGTTACTCTCCTCCATTGAAGGTAAAACGCCGGAAGTGATTTTTACAACCGCTTACGATGAATACGCGATCAAAGCTTTTGAGTACAATGCGCTTGATTACCTGCTTAAACCAATCGATAACGAGCGTTTAAAAGATACCATTCACAGGATCGAGGAAAACCAGGCAATGCCGGAAGCACCTGCTCCAAGCCATGAGCGTGCCGAGAAAGTACTGGGTGGAAACGACCAGGTATTTGTGAAAGACGGAGAAAAATGCTGGTTTGTCAAGCTGGGCAAAATTCGTCTGTTTGAGTCAATGGGCAACTACGTACGGTTGCATTTTGATGACCAGAAACCGCTGGTGCTTAAATCGCTCAACAACCTCGAAGAGAGGCTGGATCCGAATACTTATTTCAGGGCTAACCGCAAACATATTATCAACCTGGGCTGGATCGAGAAAATTGAACCCTGGTTCAGCGGCGGCTTGCTGGTAACCCTGCAGGGCGGTGATAAAATCGAAATTTCGCGCCGGCAGGCAATTCGTTTTAAAGAATTAATGAATTTATAAAATCTTAACTACCGACTTAGACTGCGCATGAAAAAACAGGCTCTGGTACTTCTCTTTGCAGCGGCTTTGCTTTACGGCTGTAACCCTTCTGCCAAAAATGAAAATGTGGATGATCGCAACGGACTTTCGCAAGGCCAGATAAGAATGGCGACTTTCGGAAAATGCGATACTGCTGCGAATGGAAAGGGCGTGAGCGTAAAAGTCGAGGTCTGGGAGCCGGCAGACTCAACTGAGGTTGCTTCTGAGATCCGGAACCTTATCGCAGCCAAACTGATCGACAGGGTCAACCAGCATGGTGACTCGGCCAGTATCGCCGCTAACCGCGCAGCCGGAACAACGCTGGAAGGGGCATTCAATGTGTTTCAGCGCAACTACAATGATTTCAAAAAGGATTTTCCCGATGCACCTGGCTGCTGGGAAGTGGGCCTGAAAGGTGACACCGTAATGGTAACTCCCAAAGTTCTTTTTTACCAACTTGACCATTATTCATTTACCGGCGGTGCGCATCCAAATACCTTCCGCTCATTCCACGCATTTGATGCTACAAATGGCGCAGAAGTCGAAATGAAAAAGTTTGTTGCCGACTCCACTGCATTGTTACAGCTGGTGGAGCGGCATTTCCGGAAAACAGAGAAACTTACTTCCGATATTGACCTGGAAGAAGCCGGGTATTTTCTCCTGAACCACCAGTTTGTACTACCAGTTAACTACGTTTTTACGCCGAAAGGGGTTTTATTTTACTATAATCCTTATGAGATCGCTGCTTATGCGCGTGGTGCAATCCAGTTTACGATCAGTTACGAAGAACTCGGCGACATAATCAGGAAGAAAGAGGTAATGTAATTTCCTTACATTTCGCCCGAATCCAGGAAGCTGTAAAAACCGTTGTCGGTAAATATCATGTGATCTAGAATGGGAATGTCCAGCAATAGTCCGGCTTCCTTGATCTGATTGGTAAGCATTTTGTCCTGAAGACTTGGTATCAGCTGACCGGAAGGATGGTTGTGGACGAGGATCACCGCGCTGGCCAGGTAGTCGATTGCGAGCTTAAAAATCAGCTTGACATCCACAGCTACTCCCGAAACTCCGCCTACACTCACTGGCAAAGCGCGCGTCACCTCGTTTCCACGATTAAGAAGCAAGATCCAGAATTCTTCGTTTGGTTTGTCAAGCAAGTACTGCCGCATTTCCTCGTAAACCGAATCTGAACCCATAATCTTTCGTTTTCGTGTGGGCATGATATCACTTCTTCGGCGGCCAAGTTCGAGCGCTGCCACAATGGAGATAGCCTTTGCTTTCCCCATTCCCCGGTACTTCATGAAAGTCTTGTAGTCCAGCTTGGCAAGTTCGTGAATGCTGTTGCCGACACTCGCCATTATGATTTTTGCGAGGTCGACAGCCGAAGTTTCCGGTGTGCCGGAACAAATGAGAATGGCGATTAACTCGGCGTCGGTTAAGGCTGCGCGGCCTTTTAGCATTAATTTTTCACGTGGTTTATCTTCTTCGGACCAGCTGTGAATGCATCTTGGATTGTCTGACTTTGGTTTTCTGGACATTGGGATCAAATTCGGAACCTACTTGTCTTTTAGACGTTCGGTCTTTCATTTGGTCACATTTATTGTCCCAATTCTGTCAAAGCGGCTCTGGCTTTATTATCTATGCTGTTCTTGTACTCGTGTTTTTTGAAAGACATTGCCTTCTTAAAGTAGTTTGCCGCTTGCTGTTTTTCTTTTTTCTCTATGTAAATATAGCCCAGCTGTAAAGCAGCAGATGCACCCAAGCCAGGGCTTACAGATTGACTTAGCAGCAGGCAGCGCTCGTAATAAGGCACTGCGCCTGCATTTTGCCCCATTTTGTGCAGTATGCGTGCTTTCCTGTAATTAAACTCTGTCTTTTCGGCGATAGCTGTAAAGTTGTTTTCCGAAAGATTTTGGATGATCGCCCAGGCTTTGGACAGGAAACCTCCGTCAGTTGCGTAGCGCGCCTGATAAAGCGTTTTTTGTTGCGCACTGATTTTGCCTGCCAAAAATTCTTTGGCAGTTCGTTCCGCTAGCTGATCAGCTTCTACGATCATCTCTCCCGATGCGCTTATTTTTTTGATAAACACATTTGCTTCGGCATCTTTCCCTGCAAGCCAGCGACACATGAAGAGTTTAAAATAAGCGTCCTTGATATAATTGAAACCGCGGTATTGTTTTTGGAACGAAAGGTAGTGTTCGGCCGCCGCGTCATAATTGCCTCTTTGCAGCTCGATTTCACCTTTGAGGTATTTTAGAAATGGGAAGCTGACATAAGCTTCGCCACCAGGCGCTTCATTCAGAAAAACGACCGCTTCTTCGCTACGGTTTTCTTTCATTAAAACGGTTGTAGCAAAAAAATGGAGCAGGAGATTGTCAGGCTGTTCAATGGGCCATTTTCGAATGCGCTTTTGTTGCTCGGACGAAAGTTTCAGCGTGTAGGCATGTAACAGCAAATCCACCAGCTCTGCCTCCTGGCGAAAAAAAGGCTCTTCCTGCTGTACTATCCTCATTTCACGGATCCCAGCCTGGATGTTACCCTTTAAGCCGAGTACCCGCGTTACCCAGGCATAATTATCAGGGATTGATCCGATCAGTACGTGCAACAGGCCCAGCGACTTTAAAGTCGGGATGAAGTCGGGAAATTTCCTGCGGTTCTCTTCAAGCAGTTTATATGCTTTGATGATCTCCCACGCGCCGCTCGCCTGATCACCAAATTTCAATTTGGCAAATGCCCAATGCAGCCGTATCTCTGCAAGCAGGAAGCGTTTGTATGGCGATTGGTCTGAAAGCTGTGAAACCATATCCAGTCGCCCACTCTCTAATGCGAGCAGCTTTTTGTATGCAACCCGATCCTCCGAGATCAGCAGGTAATGCAGATCGGCGTAGTTATCGAGATAAGGGATAAATACGTTACTTGCCTGCTCTGCACGCTCTGCATCTATCAGTTTTCGTGCGTTCGGCAGCCGAAGCTTCTGAATCTCAAAATAGGCTTTTTGCAATCTGGGTGTGAAATCAACATCGGTCATCGTAATCTCTGCCTGTACATAACCTGGGAGGATCAGGACAAATAACAATAGCATGCTAAATAAGCATTGCTTCTTGGTGACCAGCATTTTGATTGAATTGCACATAGAAGACATAAAAAAAGGTTGTCTGAAGAGACAACCTTTTCATTCACTTTAATGATTATTACCGGCGCTGGTGAACTGGCTCAACGCTTTCCACATCAGCCAATATGCGGCCGCAGTGTTCGCAGACAATCAGTTTTTTACGTTCACGGATATCAGCCTGGCGTTGTGGTGGGACAATGCTGAAACAGCCTCCGCAGGCGCCACGTGATACGTGAACTACCGCAAGTCCGTTCATCGAATTGTCACGGATTTTCTGATAAGATTTAAGCAGGCGATCTTCAATCTTTTTCACGTGCTTTTCTCTTTCCGAGATCAGTCCTTTTTCTTCTGCTTCACTTTCGCTTGTGATTACTGAAAGTTCACCTTTTTTCGCTTTCAGATCTTCGTTTCTTTCATTCAAAACAGATTCAGCACGATTTGCATCCTCTTCAATCAGGCGGATACGGGCACGGGCTTCATTGATTTTCTTATCAGCCAGCTGCATATCCAGTTCCTGAAGTTCTACTTCTTTAGTGATAGCATCGTACTCGCGGTTATTGCGGACGTTCATCTGCTGATCTTTATATTTCTTGATCAGCTTTTCACCTTCTTTTTGTGCATTCTTGAAATTGTCAATCTCGTTGTTAAGATTAGCGATTTCACTTTTAAATTTTGCTAAGCGGGTCTCAAAACCGATAATCTCGTCTTCCAGATCTCTTACTTCTTCGGGAAGGTCGCCGCGTGTTTTTCGTATTTCGTCAAGGCTTGAATCAATTTCCTGCAGTTTCAGGAGAGCATCTAATTTCTGTGCGATTGTGTTTTCCATGTATGTCTTTTATGGACTTGTTTCAATGCGTAATAAGTGAAGGCAGTATGCCGAAGATTCTCAATAATTAATCAGAAAATATTCTTGATGAAATTACTTTCTATACAAAATATCGAACTGGATTGGTATTGACCTCTGACAAACAGACTGCAAAATTAGGAAATTTTCCGGACAAATAGTTATATAGTAAATTTTTAGTATATACTTCGCTCTCGTAGTGTCCGATGTCACAGATCATTATCCTGCGCTCAGCGTCGAAAAATTCGTGATATTTATAGTCGGCGGTTACAAATACGTCTGCTTTCGCCCGGATTGCATCCTTCAATAAAAAACTCCCGGCTCCCCCGCAAACCGCCACTTTCTGGACAGTATGAGAGCTAGTCGGAGTGAATTTGATCATCGGGAGCTGCATCCTATCTTTCAGGAAGCTGAGGAAAACATGGAGCGGCATTGGCTCGGGTAAAGAGCCGATTGCGCCCGCGCCAACTTCCTGATTGAGATTTTCAAGTGAGGTGAGGTAATATGCCACTTCCTCATAAGGATGCACATTGCGAAGTACCTGAAGTATTTTGCTTTGTAAGTAGGTCGGGAACATGACTTCTACCCTGTGCTCTTTTACTTCTTCGAGTTGGCCGTTTGTGCCAATTACAGGATTAGCCTGTTCACCGGGCAGAAATGTACCTGTCCCTTCTGCTCTGAAGCTGCAGTTTTTATAATCGCCAATCTGACCCGCCCCGGCAGCAAACAATGCGTCAAGAATTGACTGCGTGTTTGCTACGGGTGTGAAAAATGCAAGCTTGGTAAGTAGCTGCGCCTTGGGTGCTAGCACTTTCAGGTCAGTTAACCCCAGTCTTTCAGCGATTTGCCAGTTTACTCCGCCTGGTACGTGGTCCAGATTGGTGTGCGTAGCATAAATGGCAATGTCATTTTTAATTGCTTTAATAACAGTGCGCTCCACATAATCAGACCCATTTAATTTCTTTAATCCTTTGAAAACAATAGGGTGGTGGGCCACAATGAGGTTGCATTGTTTAGCTATTGCTTCGTCGATTACTTCCTCAGTGACGTCAAGTGTAAGCATTACGCCCCTCGCAGTTACTTCTGCTGATCCTACGATCAGACCGGCATTGTCATATCCTTCCTGGTACGAGAGAGGAGCCAGGTTTTCCAGCTCCCGGATAACATCCTTTATATATATCATTTTTGATCCAAATACAACTATTTCATTCTCAGAATATTCCTTTAAATCGAATTATTCTTTTGCAAATAAAATAACTAAATTGAAGTCTCAGCTATTGTAAACAATAATAATAATACTAGTTTTGCACCACGTTTTTCAGGAAAGCACTGGAAAATAGCCTGGTTTGGTAGTTCAGTTGGTTAGAATACATGCCTGTCACGCATGGGGTCGCGGGTTCGAGTCCCGTCCAGACCGCCAGAAAGTTTTAAGTTTAGTTCTTTAAGTATTGGTTTGGTAGTTCAGTTGGTTAGAATACATGCCTGTCACGCATGGGGTCGCGGGTTCGAGTCCCGTCCAGACCGCAGAAAAGCTCAGAGAAATCTGGGCTTTTTGCTTTTTAGCCCGGTTCGAGTCCATCTGGTAGCGCAACCCCAGAGCGCCAGAAGTTTTTGAAAGTTTAGTTCTTTAAGTATTGGTTTGGTAGTTCAGTTGGTTAGAATCCATGCCCGGGCCGCGCAGGCTGTCACGCATGCGTGGGCCGCACAGGCTCGCAGACTTACGCAGCCCGGTTCGAGTCCCGCCGGGAGGCCGTACCCCCAGACCGCAAGAAAGCTCAGAGAAATCTGAGCTTTCTTGCATTTTACAGCTATGAAAAAGCCGGCTTTCGAAGGAAAGCCGGCTTGCTGATCAAGTAGGGTCACGTAAAACTAGTACCCCGGATTTTGTTCCATACTTGGGTTGCCTTCCATTTCTCTTGCGGGAATGGGCCAGAGGTAATCTTTGGCTTTAAAGGTGCGGGTTTCTACATTAACCGGCTTTTTGGTTCTCGGGTCGATGGCGCCTTCCACAACACCATTCATTACCTTTTCTCCAATCTTCCATCTGCGGATATCAAATAGCCGGCTTCCTTCAAACGCCATTTCAACGCGTCGCTCGCGCTGGTATAACTCACGCATTTTAGCCTCATTGTTATACACTTTTATATCCACATTCGGCATCTTTGCCCTGTTCCGAATCGCATTCAGATACTTGACTACGTCCGGGTGGTTCCATTGGCCGCTTTCCACAAGGGCCTCTACGTACATCAAAAGCAAGTCTCCGTAGCGATAAACCATATAGTCCAGCGAGCCGCGTCCACGGCCTTTATCAGCCATATCAACATACTTCCGTAACCAATAACCGGTTTTTGAAGAATAATTAGCTGCCAAACGGTTCGGGTTGTTGGGTGAATCGTCCCACGGATTTAAGTCACCGTAAAAGGTGGAGCCCGGATAGGCGATGGTCAGTTCCAGTCTCGGATCACGGTTTGAGTGGAAATTAGGATTAAGCTTATAAATCGCCGCACTGTCGGGAGAGAGTTCGGCAAGTGTTTTTCCCTGCTTGGTTTCGTAAGTGTTGACCAGCGAACCTGTGGGATTCAGGCACGCATTCCCGCCTAAATAGCCCGGTGCGCTCCTGTAAAAGGTATCATCATTTCCCGATTGCCGGATAAAAATCCGCTCTTCGTTTACCTGACCTTCATAATTAAAAAGTGATGCGTAGCTGGGATGCAGCTTGTACAGGTTTAGGTCAATCACCTGCTTTGCGGCGCTGGCTGCTTCGGCGTACTGGTGATTGTTGAGGAATGCCACTGTCTGCATGGTATAACAAGCCCCTTTGCTCACCCGACGGATATCGTTGACCGCGTAAACCGTCGGTAGGTCCGCTGCCGCTGCATTCAATTCAGCTACTACAAAATCAACAACTTCCTGGCGCGTATTTTTCTTCAGATCGGTTTCAGTTGGCAATACAACGTCAGTCACAATGGGGATATCACCGTAGTACAGCATCAGATCAAGGTGGAACCAGGCGCGTAAGGCGCGGGCTTCTGCGAAATACCGCTTTTTAAGATTTGGCTCAATCAGCGCTTTTCCTGCATGTTCAAGAAAACGGTTAGCTCTTCGGATAGCGGTATAATTCTCCTGCCAAACCGGCTGAATAGCAGCCCATTCAGTTGCGCGCATTTGCGAGTTGGCATTACCCAGTGCTACAATATTGACCTCACCGAAAAAGTTAGCGTACCAAACCGCATTGTCTGTCATACCCTCAAAAGTAATGCGGGTGTTGTTCTGGTACCTGAACCCGCCGGTGGGTACCTGGTCGTACAGAATATTAAGCGCAGTATTTATCTCGCCCTCGGTGTTCCAGAAGTTTTCATCTGTTGTTGCAGTAGGATGGTCTCTTGTCAAAAATTCCTCAGCACAGGATGAGAGTAACAATGCGGACAATGTAAGAGTTAGTAATTTTTTCATAAGATCGTGAGTCTAGAATTTTACATTCAAACCAACTGTAAACACTTTCATTAATGGGTAGTTGGCTTCGCTTCCCCGCGTTTCAGGGTCAAAATATTTCATCTTGCTCAGTGTAATCGCGTTTTGGGCATTGACAAAAACCCGCAGGTTGGTAAGCTTGATTTTCTTGATTAATTCGGGATCAAAGTTGTAGCCCAGCTGAATGTATTTGATCCGTAAAAAACCCGCATTGGTGAGCCAGTAATCGGAAGGAAGTGCATTGTTGCCCGGCGCAGGCGACAGTCTCGGGAACATCGCATCGGGGTTTTCGGGTGTCCAGTAATCTGTTTGATACTGCATCGGTGTCCCTCCGTCGAAATTTGAAGTTACATTCAGGACAGTCTGGTACCTGCCGGTATAGTAGGCAAGACTTTTTGTAAAACCATTCAACTGGGTTTCGAGGCTGAAACGCTTATACACAAAGTTTAAATTGGCAAAGTAGCTTCCCTGTGGATTCGGGTTTCCCATGATCTGCTTATCTTCCTTATCTATGTTTCCATCTGCATTAACATCCAGGTATTTGATATCGCCAATCTGTTGACCTGGCAGAAGTGGTATGCCGGATTCAATGTCAGCCTGGGTAAGAAGTCCGTCGGTTTTGTGCAGATAGTAGCTGTTGATCGGCTTGCCGACTGCATTAATTTCCAGCCCGCTAGAACTGACATACGGACCACCGCGCAGAGACAGGATTTTATTATTGTAATAAGAAAAACCGGCGCTTCCGCTGATCTCAAAATCTTTGCCCAGGGCTTTGGAATAGTTGAACATGAATTCCCAACCTTTGTTCGAAACCGAACCTGAATTGACTGGCAATGAATTAACGCCCGACGATAGTGACAATGGCGGGGAAAGAAGAATGTCGTCCGTTGTTTTACTGAACCAGTCAATGGTAATGCCGAGGTTGTCAAATAGGCGGATATCTGTACCTATATCAAGCATTTTAACGGTTTCCCAGGTTATTTCCGGGTTACCAATCGTCGTTTCCACTCCATTTCCTCCGTCGATAAGGCTTTGATAACGGTACCTTTCCACATTTCCATTGTTACCCATTAATCCATAAGATGCGCGGAGCTTGAAGCTGGTCAGGAAATCGACGTCTTTGAGGAAGTTTTCATTATGAACATTCCATCCCAAGGCAACCGAAGGGAAGGTACCCCATTTTCTGTTCGGGCCAAATTTGGAAGATCCGTCGGCGCGAACGGTACTTTCAAGCAGGAACCTGTTGTCAAATACATAGTTGAATTTGACAAAATAGGAAGCGAGTGTCATCTGATCAAAGTTGGACGGGTTATCCGCTTCCCTGGACAAACCGGCTATCGCGTAAACGAAGTGTTTTCCGTAGGTCTGTGAGAATTCAAGATTGGAGGCCAGGTAATTATAAGTGCTTCTTCCGACGCTGGAACCTTTCGAGTTACCGTAAGTAAATACCAGGTTTCCCGTGTAGTAATCTAAAAAGTTGTACGAGTTACGGTTGTCGAGATAACCATTTGAATTGATGCGGTAGAGGTATTGGCCCCGGATTTTTAACTCGGGCGTAATCTGCCAGGTGGGTTGAAAATTGATGTTGATCTGATCAGACTTATTCTGTGCATAGCCGCCTCTTTCCAGTTCCGCGATCGGGTTCATCATTTCACCGAAATTCCCATAAGCCTGGTACCCATTGTCTTTGAGCGGATATTTAGGAACAATGTTCGGAGGGGTTGAGTAGACCAAATGCAGCGAGTTACCAAAACGTACCAGTTCAGACCTGTTTCTGCCACGATTTGCTACCAGG
>NZ_JBHYGF010000598.1:0-1782 GCF_051859145.1 Dyadobacter sp. | reverse complement strand
GTCCAGCAACATTGATACATTCTTCGTAAGTGTTACCCCCGTATTGGCCCGGAATGAAAATCTTTCATAATCACGCTTCGGCGTCAATCCGTCCTGATATAAATAATTGCCACTTACCGCGAAGCGGGCCAATTCGTTTCCGCCGGAGATACTTACCGAGTGACTCTGAATGATCGGGTTCTTGTTAAGCATCAGTTCCGACCAATTCGTATTCGGGTAAGCGACTGGATCGTTGCCTTCTCTGGTTTTTTGAATGGTTTCGCCGCTGTAAGGTTCCAGTCCGCCGATGTTTGCGTAGGCTTCGTTGACCATTTCCATATACTTGGGTGCATCAACGAATTTGGGCAGGTAAGTGGCATTCTGCACGCCGGCGTAACCGTCGTAAGTAACAGATAGCTTTCCTGGAATACCCCGTTTGGTTGTTACCAGGATCACGCCATTGGCTGCCCGAGCGCCGTAAATGGAAGCTGCGGCTGCATCTTTTAGTACCGTAATGCTCTCGACCGTCGTGGGATCGACGGAGTTAATGTCGAATGGAACACCGTCCACCAGCACCAGAGGGGAGGAGTTGCCGATCGTTGATATTCCCCTGATCAGGATATTGGAACGGTCTTCGCCTGCCATTCCGCTTCCCTGCATAACCGTAAGACCAGTTACACCGCCTTGTAATGCCTGCGAAAGTTGGGTAATCGGCTTATTGGCGACTGCGGCTTTCACGTCGAGCTTACCGATTGCATTCGCCAGGTTGCGGGCTTTTTGTTCCGAATAGCCGGTGACTACAACTTCGTTCAGGGCAGTATTTTTTTCTTTTAGTGAGACTACCATGTTTTTTGTGCTCAAAACAGGCAGTTCTTTTGGATCAAGACCAACAAAGGTGAAAACCAGCGTATCGCCGATGTTTGTTTGTATCTCAAAATTCCCATTGGGATCGGTGGTCACGCCCCGATCTGTTTTCTTGACCTGAACCGTAACGCCCGGCAATGCAACGGGCGGTTCACTTCCATCGAATACCTGTCCTTTGACAATGAGCGTATCGGCAGTCGGGGTAATGGGGTTTGTATCGAATGACTTGGAGCGGGCGCTCGCTGTACCTGTGAGGAAGATCATCAGGCACAAAGCAGGGATCATGCACGGCAGTAAGCCTTGCAGACTTAGCAGTCGCAGTTTTTTCATACTTTTGATTAAGGATTGAGCTTGTTTTACAGTGAGTAATTCCTTGTGCAGCCCGGTCCGGTTTACCAGACAGGAAGTAGCCGGGCATGCAGTTCAAACGGTGATGTTACCAGCATCACCGTTTTTTATTTGCAATGGTTTCAACTCATAGGCAATTGGGTTGATGAAGAATAATTGCAGGGAACATCAAGAGAATTTGACAAGATGTTGTGAACGATGAGTACGAACCCGGCAAAAAGTACCCACGGTTACATGAAAATTTTTAGTTTTTTATTACTTAATCAAAGTTGAGGTAATGGAAACTGTAACTAGAAGAGGCAAAAAGCTGGCGCCGGGAGCGGCATTATTTTTTCTGATAACTCAACAGGTGAGTTAGTAAGGTGCTGAAAACAATTGCAAAACTTGAAGGTTGGATTGGAAAAGCTGCATGACTTACAGCTACAGGAAGAAGCACTGAAAAAAGCGGTTTGAATATCGGATTGGCATAAAATGAAAACACGCAGGTTTCAAAATGAACCCGCGTGTCAAATTACACTTCATCAACAAACTAAAAACCAAATAAAACTAATACGAAAAAATTCGCTTGTCAAGTTTTTTTTGCTGTAGGAG
>NZ_JBHYGF010000597.1:16413-18629 GCF_051859145.1 Dyadobacter sp. | reverse complement strand
ACGTTGTAAAACAATCCGTTTCGCTGTGTTCCCGTGAAGGAAACGCGTGCTGCCAGTTTCTTGGAAAGCGGACCTGTTACAGATGCTTTGGCCTGTACGAAGCCGAAATTGCCATAACTTAATTCAAAGCTGCCACCCGGATCAAAGCTTGCCGCTCTCGTACTGATGTTGAATGCACCGGCAGTGGTGTTTTTTCCAAACAAAGTACCTTGCGGGCCACGTAGTACCTCAATGCGCTCAATATCTATAAAATCCAGCGCAGTAGCAGCGGGACGCGCATAATACACGCCATCCACATAAAACCCAACTCCCGGATCAACGCCGTCGTTCGTTAAACCATAGGTCGAACCCAATCCGCGGATGTTCAGCGTTGTATTCCGTGCGTTGGACACGTAAAGCTGCACAGTAGGCACGAGTTCCTTCAAACGGTTCACATTGAACGCACCCGCGTCCTCAGCAGTAGAACCACGGATTACCGATATTGGAATAGGTACCTCCTGGGCTGATTCCTGGCGGCGGCGTGAAGAAATGATCACATCTTCGAGGTTATCGGCTGCCGGATCCAGCTTGATCGTTACCTGCGTTTCACTTACAAGCACTTCCTTTTTCTGGTAACCCAAAAATGATACGATCAGTGTAAATGGTAATTTTTGCCCGGTAATCAGGTCAAACTGACCATTGGCGTCTGTGGCATCCCCATTGGTAGTTCCTTTAATGGTCACGGTGGCACCAACCAGTGGCGTGTCGTTTGTCGCATCCAGGATCGTACCACTGACGGTAGCATTGATCATAGGCTGGTCCTGCGCATGCACTAAAAACGAAACCAGAATAAAGCCGGAACTTAGAATGGTCTTGAAAAATGTTTTCATAGAGAGGTATCTTCTTATTTTTTGGTGGTGTTTAAAATAAAATGGCTAACGTCCGTGCATTTCCGGACAGAAGAATAGGGTTGACATCGGCTGCGATCGCAGGAAATAATTCGTGACACTGGTTTCAAGTTTTTGTGACTGCGTGCAAAACTAAAATAAAAAGCATTAAATCTATCAATTTAATAGAGTATATTTTATTTCAACAAAATAGCCGGCTACTGGTGACAGCAACCGGCTTTTTATAATTCAATGCAGCTTAATCTATTATTGTGCTGATTATTTAAATCCGAAAATGAAAGGAAAAAGGAAGGTGACAACAGCAGCCCACAATGCATAGACCGGAAGAAATGCAACCATTATTTTCCCTACTGGCGACAAGCCGGTCTCTCTCCTCCACGCATTCCAGAGGTTTGCGGCGACAAATAACAAATGAATGAGCATCAGCAGGTTGGCGCCCAGCACGGCGAGCCGGTTAGGTGTAATCCCCCACTCCGATATCCGGAACAAAACGGCCGAAAGTGCGATCCCATTGACCAGAATAGTAACAGCTGAGAGTAGAAATAATATTTGTACCTGCATCCGGTTCTTCTTTCCGGCATCGCTTCCCGAAACAGAAAAGAAGATCAGCGCCATTACGCCTATCAGCAGCGCATTGAAAAGCAATAGAAATTCACGGTCCTGGTAGGGGTTTTTATCTGAAAATACCATCGCGCCCAGATAAATAACAAGTATCACGAGTGCAATCGGGCTAAAAAGCTTCGCAATTAAAGGCGCTACCCTGTTGACAATGGCGGGCTGTGACTGCGTGAGGAATGTAGCAACCACCGGCACCGAAGCCAGTCCGCATATCACCACGTAATTGAAAAAGAACTCTTCGATACGCAGACCGATCAGGTGGAAAAGGTTGATCGTAATTGCGGTAGTTAGCCCGCCAGCAATCAGCAGCAGCACCACCATCACGGCGAGCTCGCCATTGTAGCGCAGGAATCCCAGCCAGCTTTCCCGGTTCCGAAGCTCACCTCCGCTGAATGCAAACCCCAGCAGGGACCAGAGCAGCAGGGGCAAATGAATAAAGGCAAGGATTACTGAGTCGCCGGGCAACCCAGGTTTTTCCTCCGGTAAAGCATTGATAAACACCGCGGCCGCAAGTGTGAGACTGGCCAGCACCGCACCGGTCTTGAACGAAATCCTGTTTTTCCAGGCAAAGTAGGCGATCAGAATTGGAAATATGATGAAGCTCATGTTGCGCGGATAGTAAATCTCCTCGTTAATGGGCAGCAACCGCGGCAGCTCGGCAAGGAACCCGGCAATCAGCGACGCTGCCACCACGAAAGTCCGCTCAGCGGG
>NZ_JBHYGF010000597.1:0-16392 GCF_051859145.1 Dyadobacter sp. | reverse complement strand
TGGTACCAGGTCTCCGCGAGCATGTTCTCGCGCAACTGAGGATAAAGGTCGTTAAATGCCGACTTAAAGCTCGGCTTGTTGTTCCGGTACAGCTTCTCAAGTTGTCCCGGGTTGTCGATGTTCAACAGGATTTGTTCGCGCATAGAAAGTTCATTTTGTCGTGTTAACCAAAGTACTTTGTGATTCAAAGTTAAATACGAAATCGATAAATCAATGTACCTCAGCAAAAAAATTTTTTGAAGCGATTACAGAAGCTCGGCGGCGGAACGGAATGTGTTCACGTGGGCATTCAGAATGGTGCGTAACTGGGGTGAGTAGCCGCCTCCCATGCTCACCTGCAACGGTATGCGATGCTGTGCAGCCAGTCCGAAAACCAGCCGGTCGCGCATGCGGCAGCCTTCCACCGTACACGCCATCCGGCCTATTTTGTCTGTATAAAGAATGTCGACGCCCGCCTGGTAGAAAAGGAAATCGGGTTTAATGCGGCTGATCAGGTCGGGAAGATTTTCTTCCAGCAGCCGCAGGTAGGTGGCGTCGTTGGTTTTGTCTTCCAGCGGGACATCAAGGTCGCTGCGTTCCTTTCTGAATGGATAGTTGTTTTTTCCGTGCATGGAAAAAGTAAAAACACGGGGTTCGTTGAGGAAAATGTTTGCGGTACCATTCCCCTGGTGCACGTCCAGGTCGATGATCAACACCTGCTTTGCTTTGCCGTGATCGAGCAGGTACTGCGCCGCGACTGCGTGGTCGTTGATCATGCAGAAACCTTCACCAAAATTGTAGCCAGCGTGGTGCGTGCCGCCTGCGATGTTGAAAGCGCAGCCACTATCCAGTGCTTTAAGAGCACCCAGCACAGTTCCGTTAGTAATCCGCAACTCGCGCTCAGCCAGCAATGCACTTTGCTCAAAACCGATGCGCCGCATTTCCTGCCTGCTCAGTTTGCCCTGGACCAGCCTTTCGATGTAATCCCGCTCGTGCACAGCATATACATATTCCAAATCAACCGGCGCCGGACTGAAAAAATCAGTCTCCGCGGCGATACCTTCCCGCAGGAGCTGCATGGGCAGCAGCTCGTATTTATCCATAGGAAAACGGTGACCTTCCGGCACCGGGTACTTATATACAGGGTCAAAAGCAATGGGGAACATGGAGGGAATTTACACATGAAATCGTGAAACCCGCCATGGAAGCGTCACTTAGTTGGTAAGGCCTGCATCTTTTTACTTCAATCTGCTGCATGGATTGCTATACCCTCAGTACGCCACGGAAGCCTCTGGCTGCGTAGTAGGAGTCTGCTCCGTTGTGGTAAATGAAAACCCTCCCAAAGCGGCGGTCGCCGAAGATTGCGCCGCCTGCCTTGCGCACGTCTTCGGGTGTTTTCAGCCAGCTTGATGTCTTTTGATCGAAATTTCCCAGCTGCTGCAATTCCTGATATTCTTCCTCCGTCAGCAGCTCGATACCCATTTCGGCAGCCACGTCCATCGCTGTATTTTCAGGCTTGTTCGCCTTGCGCGATTCCCATGCTTGTCGGTCGTAGCACAAGCTTCTCCGATCTTTGGGTGTCTCGGGGGAGCAGTCAAAAAACAGGTACTCCCCCGTTTTTTTATCCATTCCCACCACGTCGGGTTCGCCGCCGGTTACTTCCATTTCGTCCAGCGTCCACAATTTTGCAGGTTCAGCTTCCAGTTTTGCCTGTACTTGCTCCCATTCAATGCCTTTGTGGCGGTTTTTGTTTTTTTCGAAACGAGCTTTGAGCGTTGCCAGCAGCTCGGAGGCCTGGTCGGCAGATAGTTGCTTTTTTGTTGCTTTCATTTTGGCAGTTGGTTCTTTTATGCTTTGGATTAATTTTAATACACATGTTTGATACCACGAATGCACGAATTTTCACGAACATGCATTGAAGCTGTTTTGCTTTTTAAAGTATGCGTTTCACCTTTTCTCACGAATGCATTGCGTAGCTATTTGGCTACTAAAATATAGGTAGCCAAGTGACTACACAAGTTTTTCTACAATTTTGCTTAAAAATTTGTGTGTAGCTTTCTGTTCAGTTTCTGTTTGCAGTTATGCAAACAGTTGTATTTCACTCGTGTTAGTCTGCATTAATCTACTCCGATCCCACTTAAGCCGACATATTGATTGGCTTTCACCGCAATGAACAAGCGATTTCATCAGTTTATACCTGCAAGTCCGTTTATCATTTTTCTGCTTTTACTTACATTAATCTCCGGCCTGAATGCGTGCAGGGAATCCGGGAGATCGATGCAGAATGAACAACTTAAAACTTGGATAGACAGTCTCGACCGGAATTCCAGGAAGATAGGGATAAAAGAATCTGTCAAAAAGCTCGACTCCCTGGTGGCAACTTTGGGCACGCTCAACCTTACAGACCGGGTACAGTACTACAAGTTCATGAAAGTACTCAGCCAACGCGATTCCACCAGGGCGGCAGACGGGTTGCTGTACACGGACAGCCTCATGCAACTTTTTCCCTCTGCACAAATCCGTAAGCAAAACCCGATTGACTACTCCCGTGCATTGCTGCTGAGAGGCGACGATCTGCTGAAACAAAAGGAATATTACAGAGCTTACCGCAACTATTATAATGGAAAATCCTTTTTGCTGGCTTTGGGCGAGATTTGTGAATGTGCGCGGTACAGCAGCCGGATCGCGAACATTTCCTACGAGGAAGGAAATTACTACCAGGCGATCCAGTACTGGAAACAGGAACTGAAAGAGCTCGCCGAATGCACGGATAAAGAGAATTTTCAGCTGCAATTCATTGAAAAGCAAGGCAGCCTGCGGAACATTGGCATCGCACATATTCACCGGAACGAGCCGGATATTGCTTTGGAATACTTTAAAAAAGCAGAGAATTTCATTACCGCCCATGCAAAAGAATTCCCGCGTGAACAGAAGTTTATCCGCTTTGCAAGGCTGGTTATCCTGAAAAACAAAGCCGAAGCTTACGCACTGAAAGGCGAGACGCAGACTGCCGAAAGTCTGATCAAACGTTGTCTGCAGCACGACAATGAGATAGACTGGTCGCTGGAAGTGGAGCAGGAATCGAGGCTGATACTGACAAAGATTTACATTGATACCGAACAATTTACCCAGGCCCAGGCACAATTGGATACGCTCGAAAGTCTGACGAATGCGCCTGATCCGGAATCCAAAAGACTGCACATAAAGTTGCAAGCCGCTATTTCTTATGGTTTGCAAGATTTTGAAAGGGCTGGTAAACTGTTTCTCGCCAACATGGAAGATGAGCGGATCAATGAGCTTAAACGCAATGCAGAGAAAAAAAGCGACGTGGGCCAGTTCCTGCAACAGATCCAGCGGGAGCACGAGATAGATCTTGAAGCGGAAAAGGATGCACGCCAGAAAGTCATTCTCGATTTTGCCATTATCATATCCATTTCGCTGTGCGTGATCGTGTACCTGATCTGGCGAAGCGCGCAGAAAAGTGCCACCAACCTGCGCGCCGTGACTGAGCTAAACCGCGCCATTACGCAGAGTAACATTGTTTTGCAGGATACTGTTAATGCATTGGAACAGGCCGAAATGGAAAATGAAGCAGTCTTAAAAATCATCGCCCACGACCTTCGCAACCCGATCGCATCCATGATGTCGGCTTCGCAGTTGCTCTTCTGGGACCTGGACCCGTCGGCTGATCAGCAGGAAATTATCACGGGCATTCAGGAGGCGGGACAAAAGGCAAACGGACTGATCGGACAGATCCTGCAATCGACGACGGACCGCGATAAGATCATCAAAAGCGAAGTTGCCTTAGAGGAAATCGTGCAATCGTGCATTGATATGCTCAGCTACAAGGCCAGTGAAAAACATCAGAAAATTGACTATCAATTCGAAAAGGTAGCAATACCTGTCGACCGCGAAAAGATCTGGCGGGTGTTCTGCAACCTGTTGAGCAATGCGATCAAATTTTCTCAGGCAGGCGGAACAATCCGCGTTGCTTTACAGGTACAAACAAAAAAGGTACTACTGACTGTTCAGGACAATGGGATCGGGATACCGGCGGAACTGAAAGACCAGATATTCGTCCATTTAAGCAGCGCCAAACGATCGGGCACGGCCGGGGAACAATCATTTGGCATCGGACTTTCCATTTGCAAGCAAATCGTAGAAGCCCACGGCGGCCGGATCTGGTTTGAGTCCGCAGATGACGGGACAACGTTTTTTGTAGAGTTACCTGCTTGAATTCACATTGCCTTAGTTAAATGCTGCGACGCAATCAGCCTCCGCTCCGCGGGGCGGAAGTACCAGGAAACAATGGTGAGCACGATCAGCAGCACCGGCCCGAAAAGATCTTTCGCCGCATCACCAACTGCCAAATGCGAGAATACCGCGCCGGACATGGCGAAGAAAAAGCCTGCATAAGTCCATTCTTTTAAGAGAGGAAACCTTGGAATAAGCAATACAACCACACCGAGAATTTTCCAGACGCCAATTATGGTCATGAAATAATCCGGGTAGCCCAGATGCGTCATCATATCCGCTTCTTCTTTCATTTTTATAATCTGCACAATGCCGGTCGAGGTCATTCCGAGCGCAAGCCAGATCGTGGCAATCCAGTAAATAATTCTGTTTCGTTTTTCCATAATCGTTTTAGTTCAACTGTTTTACAACTTCCTCCAAACGGTTGTGTGCCATGTTCAATCCGTATGCAAAAGGCATTTTCAGCATTTGATCGCGTAGCTCGACTGATTTGTAGATGATCTGCATAGTAAGCTTGCTGGTACCTTCGGTTAGTTTTTCGAATTCCAGAAATTCAAGCTGCACGGCGAGTGAAGGCGCCGTAGCAATGACGTTTTCCATTTCAAAAGTCCGTGTGATCTTTTCATTTGGAACAAACTCCGGAATCACTCCATTGGCGCGAAAAACGACATTACCCTGCGGATCAGAAGTCTCGAACTCGTAAGCACCATGCTTCCGGCTTTCCAGTTTCAGCACCTTCGTTCCCATCCATTGGGCCACAATGTCAGGTTCAACATAGGCTTTGAAAAGCAGTTCCAGCGGGAGATCAAACTCCCGGGTGATTACAATTTCCTGTTTACCTTCTTCGGCATCCACTCTGGTTTTTCTCTCCATTGTTCTTATTCTTTGGGTTTATAATTTTTCATGATTGCTTCCAGTTTGTTAAACCTGTCGTCCCACATTTGCCGGAAAGGCTCGATAAAATCGGCTACTTCTTTCATCTTCTTCGCATTGATATGGTAGTACACTTCTCTCCCATTCTGCTGCGGTTCAAGCAGTTCGCATTCGGTCAGGATGGATAAGTGTTTGGAGATGGTGGGGCGGGCCGAGTCAAAGTTAGCCGCGATCGCACCGGCTGTCAGCGACTGCGTGGCAACCAGCATCAGGATCGCCCTCCTTGTCGGGTCGGCAATAGCCTGGAATACGTCTCTTCTTAAATTCATTATGTAGTTATTTGGCTACGAATATAAATGTAGCTATCTGACTACGCAAATATTTTTGGTTAAAATTTTGTTAAGGAATAAAGCAATAAAAAAAGACGCCCCGGAAAACCGGAGCGTCTGCATGGAAGCTATACAAGAGAATCTGGCGAAGCAAAAACAATGCTTTGGATTGTTGTTACATCCCTAGGGGATTTACTCCCCTCTGTTTTTACATGTTCCTACCGATGTTTCGCCGCGATGCGGCTGCATTTGCGCTATTTTGCAAGATCAAACCTGTCGAGATTCATAACCTTGTTCCAGGCTGCAACGAAGTCTTTTACAAACTTGCCCTGACCGTCTGCGCTGGCGTATACTTCTGCAATGGCGCGCAGCTCCGAGTTTGAACCGAAAACAAGATCAGCGCGGGTTGCAGTCCATTTTGGCTGGCCGCTGGCGCGGTCGGTACCGAGGTACGTTTCCCTGTCTTCTCCCATAGCTTTCCACGCCGTGCGCATATCAAGCAGGTTAACAAAGAAATCGTTGGTAAGAACACCAGGGCGTGACGTGAAAACGCCGTTTTTAGAACCGTCAAAATTGGCGCCTAACGCCCGCATTCCACCTACAAGTACCGTCAGTTCAGGCGCAGACAGCGTGAGCAATTGCGCCTTGTCAATCAGCAACTCTTCCGTAGCCACATCCGCTTTTGTAAGGCGATAGTTACGGAATCCGTCAGCAGCCGGTTCAAGGTATGCAACTGACTCCACATCAGTCTGCTCCTGTGAAGCATCTGTGCGGCCGGGGGTAAACGGAACCAGAACCGCGTGACCGGCATCCTGCGCGGCCTTCTCAACGCCAGCACAGCCAGCTAGCACGATCAGGTCGGCGAGGGATATTTTCTTTCCACCAGTCTGAATGCTGTTAAATTCACCCTGAATACTTTCCAGCGTGCTCAGTACCTTTTGCAACTGGATTGGATTATTTACCTGCCAATCTTTCTGAGGCGCGAGCCTTACCCGTGCGCCATTCGCGCCACCGCGCTTGTCGGAGCCGCGGAATGTACTTGCAGAAGCCCAGGCAGTAGATACCAGCTCAGATACCGTCAAGCCCGAAGCCAGAATATTCGACTTTAATGCTGCTGCATCTGCATCATCGATTAACGCATGGTCAACAGCCGGAACAGGATCCTGCCAGATCAATACTTCTTCGGGTACCTCCGGGCCGAGGTAGCGGGCGCGTGGTCCCATATCCCGGTGCGTCAGCTTGAACCAGGCGCGGGCAAATGCGTCTGCGAATGCATCCGGGTTTTCAAGGAAGTTCCTTGATATCTTCTCATAAATCGGATCAAAACGCAACGCTAAGTCAGTAGTAAGCATAGTCGGAGCATGCTTTTTGGTACTATCATAAGCATCAGGGATGATAGGTTCTGCATTTTTAGCTACCCACTGATGTGCGCCACCCGGACTCTTCGTCAATTCCCATTCAAAACCAAAAAGGTTCTCAAAGAAATTGTTGCTCCATTGCGTCGGTGTGGCGGTCCAGGTTACTTCCAAGCCGCTGGTGATTGTATCCGGACCTTTTCCTGAGCCAAAGCTGTTGCTCCAACCCAGACCCTGCAATTCCACATCTGCCGCTTCGGGCTCATTACCCACGTGCTCGGAAGGAGCCGCACCGTGTGTTTTACCAAAACTATGTCCGCCTGCGATCAGCGCGACTGTTTCCTCGTCGTTCATCGCCATGCGACCGAATGTATCACGGATATCTTTTGCAGATGCAATCGGATCAGGTGTTCCGTCCGGACCTTCCGGATTCACGTAAATAAGCCCCATGTGTGCAGCGGCAAGCGGCTTTTCCAGGTCACGCGAGTGAATGCCCCGGCCTGCATCTTCATCGGAAGATACTACACCGCGGTCGGCTACGCCCGGAACTCCCTGAGGGTACCGGCGGTCATTACCAAGCCACGTTTTTTCCGCTCCCCAATAAACGTCTTCATCCGGCTCCCAAACATCAGCGCGTCCGCCGGCAAATCCGAACGTTTTGAAGCCCATTGATTCAAGGGCCACATTACCCGTCAGGATCATGAGATCCGCCCAGGATAACTTATTTCCATATTTCTGTTTGATCGGCCAAAGCAGCCGACGCGCTTTGTCAAGACTCACGTTATCCGGCCAGCTGTTCAGCGGCGCAAAACGCTGCTGTCCCGATCCACCACCTCCGCGGCCATCAAATACGCGGTAAGTACCTGCACTGTGCCACGCCATGCGGATGAACAATGGACCGTAGTGTCCGAAATCAGCCGGCCACCAATCCTGCGAATCGGTCATAAGCGCATGCAGATCCTGCTTTACAGCAGCGAGGTCGAGACTTTTGAACGCTTCTGCATAGTCGAAGTCCTCGCCCATCGGGTTTGTCTTGGAGGAATGCTGACGCAAAATGTTCAGTTTAAGCTGATTTGGCCACCAATCACGGTTGCGTGTGCCACCGCCGCCTACATTGTTGTTCATAGTGCCGTTGTGAAACGGGCATTTGCTAATGTCGTTTGCTTCGTTTTCCATATTGTAAGTTCAGAATTTACTGTCACTACCTGCACAGGATTTCAATGCAGGTCGGCAAGTTATGTTTTTGGGTATTATAATGAAAATTGATTAATTCTATCGTTTGATAGTTGGTGTCTATTGAACGATTCCTGGAAATTTTGCCAGGACACTACTATCCAGTGCGATGAATTTTTTTAATAAAAAGAATGCAGATAGTGTAAATACTGCTGATTAACTAGTAATATCTTTCAATTACTTCAACCTCGCTGCCACGAACGTGTTAAAGAGCGACACCTCTTTCCTGATATATTTCAAAGGATTAAGCCAGATTACTGCCCGCTGTCTGTATATGAGTAGAGTTCATTGAAATACTTGTCAAAATGGGGGTCAGATGAAAAGCCGATTATGCCTAAAATCAATGAGGTTTCAAATGAGGTTACGTTTACACAACTGTGTCGGTACTTACTTGGATCAGCGTTTTCAAACCATTTTATGAACAATTTTGAACGACATGCGTGCCGCATATCTTGTGCATCACAAACATAGAGAATGGGGCAACCAAACTCCTCCATAAAAATGGAAATGGCTTTAAATATGGTAATTTCAATTCTGGGGTCTTTTCCTTTCTTTGGGTCTTTGGGAGAAACCGGCGTAAAATTTACCTCATAGATCAGGTTACAAACGTCGCACTGATCAGTAAAGCGATGTTTGGCAGGAGTAAAGGAGATGTAATATTCGCCATGAAGATCGGATTCGAAGATGTAGACAGGCGAACTGGTTTCTTCTTGGGCTAAGTAGAGCGGGTAGTGTTCAAGCAATCCGTTTTCCTTTTGTATACGTAAGCTTTCCAGCTTGAACTTTTCTAACCCATTCCTTTTTCTCGACAACCGCTTGAATGATAGCAGCGACCGCATTATCGCTTACTACGGTCGGAATTTTACTATTTTCCATACTAATTGAGATTAAATCATTGATCAAGTGTGTATATCCTATCCCATGAAGCGCTAACAAAAACTCTTCCTCAGCATAGTTAACATTTCAAATGTAAAAAATGATTCAATAAATATGAGAGACCAATAATCAAACGGTAGAAAAAGTTTAACGGTTGTCATGATCAACGCTGCAGGACACCCACTACTCGCTCCGCAAGCTCTTCACCGGGTTCATTAATGCAGCTTTGATGCTCTGGAAACTCACGGTTAGTAGAGCTATGGAAGTAGCAACAGCTCCTGCCAGTACAAACACCCACCAATCAATGCTTGTTTGGTAGGCGAAATCCTGCAACCATTTGTGCATTGCATACCAGGCGATTGGCGATGCGAGTACAATCGCGATCAGGACCAGTTTCAAAAAATCCTGTGAAAGCAGTGCCACAACGCCCGTAACAGTTGCGCCCAGCACCTTTCTGACACCTATTTCTTTGTTTCGCTGCTCGGCCATAAAGGCTGACAAACCGTATAAACCCAGGCAGGAAATGAAGATCGCCAGTCCCGCAAAAAGATTAAATATACTGCCCATTTGCTGCTCGCTTCGGTAAAGATTGTCCAGGTCTTTGTCCAGAAAACCATAGGTAAATGGAAAAGCAGGATTAAGCTGCTGATTAAGTCTGTTCAGCGCCTGAATAGTCGCTTCGTTGTTTCCTGCCGGCGTACGGACTATCACATACCCACCCCATTTATTTAGCCTGAGTACAAGCGGCTCTACCTCGTATTGCAACGATTTAAAATGAAAATCCTTTACAACACCAATGATATTCCCTTTTACCTCACTAAAAATAATACTTTGTCCCACGGCATTTTGCAGGTTCATGCCCATCACCTGCATTGCTTTTTCATTAATAATGTAGCTGGAACTATCTCCTGAGAATCCGTGCGAAAAACTGCGGCCTGCGAGTATTTTGGTTTTAAAAACATCCACAAAATGCTCGTCTACGTCCAGTGATGGAATGATCACCTGGTTCGGCGCAACTTGTCCGGGCCATTCCAGGTCGGTTGTACCTGACACAAGCGCGGTGGGTAAGTCTGAGATAATGGAGAAATCGGCAGTGAGCGGCTCATGGGAGAGTGCGGCTTTCAGACTTTGTTTTTTCCCCCACATTTCACCCGTCATAGGTACATAGATCAGGTTAGATTTGTCAAACCCGAGATTCCTGTTTTTGATAAAATTCAACTGCTTATACACAACAGCAGTACCCACTAGCAGCACAATGGCGACTACAAACTGCGCCACGACAAGTCCATTCCTGAAAACAAGATTGGCGCCTGCTACCCTCATTTTACCTTTAAGCACTTTTACAGGTGCAAACCCTGACAGGAACAAAGCAGGATAGCTGCCCGCTATTAGTCCCGTGAGCAATGCAATCCCTGTTAAGCTCAGCCACAGCTTTCCGTCGAGAAGCTGAATGGTAAGTTCCTTTTCGGTCAACATTTTGAATACCGGCAACAGCAAAAAGACAATACCGATCGCAATGAAAAGTGACAGGAATGAAAAGATCAGCGACTCGCCCAGGAATTGCAGCACAAGCTGGTACCGCCCCGCTCCTACTACCTTCCTCAATCCGACTTCTTTGGCGCGCCGTGCAGATCGCGCCGTGGCCAGGTTCATGAAATTGATGCATGCCACGGTCAGAATAAAAATAGCCACCACAAAGAAAATGTTGACATACTGAATGTTGCCGTGACCCGGAAGATCGATCTGCATATCGGAATGCAGGTGAATGTCGGTCAGCGGTTGCAGATTAAAAGCAATCTTCAACTGCTGTCCGTGCGCTTTATAGATCTCGAACATACGTGCGGTCAGCTTTTGCAATGCGTGCAGCGAAGTATCTGTGTTTTCAGCAAGTCTGAAATAGGTGTAAAAATTATAATTACCCCAGGTATCCGTTTGCAAATCCCTGTCTGTCCGCGCCAGGTTGGACATCGGGATAATGAAGTCAAACTGTAAATGAGAGTTGGTAGGCGCATTGGCAAGAACACCAGCGACCTTGAAATTCTCCCCATTGTTTCTCCTGAGTATCTTGCCCAGCGCGTCGCTATTCCCGAAGTATTTTCTGGCCATTTCCTCTGTGATGAGCAGCGCGCCAGGATCGCTGAGCGCAGTAACGGGGTTCCCTTTCAGTAGTGGAAAAGAAAACACACGTAGAAAATTAGAATCTGCAAAAAAAACGCGCTTTTCTTCAAACTTCTTCTCACCAGCTTCAAAAAGGCTGGTTACAGGCTTGCTAAGCCGCACACTCGCTTCAATCTGAGGCATTTGCTGCTGCAAACCGCGCGCAATCCCGGCCGGGCTCACAGCCGCTTTGAAATCGCCGGCGCTACAAGTAAGTCGGAAAATGCGGTCTGCCTGCGCGTGGAACCGGTCGTAGCTCAGTTCATTCTGTACCCACAGCAGGATCAGGATACTGCATCCCATTCCAATGGACAGCCCGGCAATGTTGAGCGCTGAGTATGCTTTTTGACGAACAATATTGCGCCACGTGATTTTGAAGTAGTTTTTTAACATAGCAGGATTCAAGGCAAAAGGTTGGTCATATTCGTATTGTCTGGCCCGTTTCCGCACAAAAGGTGGCAGCAGGGAAATTACATTCAACAGGTAACGCAGCAGGGCCTCGCCGGCTCCTGCGCGACGGTACCAATATGCATACAGTTCTTCCAGGTCGCCTTCCACTTCTTCCAGTGTATTGTCCGGATGCAGTAACCTGAGCACAGCTCTGGCCCAGCGGGGTGGCTGCGGTGTAGTCATAGTGCACTGGTATTTAGACTATTGTCTGGCATCAACTGCCATAACTTACTCCGTAACTGCTGTATATCACGCAATGCGCCTGCCCCGAGCGCTGTTACTTTGAATAGCCGCTTCCGCCTGCCGCCGCGCTCCATGGTAGCACCGCCAAGTTCAGAGCGTACAAAGCCTTTCTCTTCCAGTCTGATCAAGGTGTTGTGAATGGCGCCTAAGGTGACTATCCGCCCAGTATGCTGCTCGATTTCCTGACTGACGGTTAACCCGTAAGCCTGACCGTCCAGAATGGCGATCATTAGTAATACGAGTTCTTCAAATTCTCCCAGATAAGTTCGTCGCATCAGCCCGCCTGATTAGTTTATATTTTATAGTACAAATATGTGCCACTTAACAGAAGTGGCGAAACTGTGCATTCAGACCAGATTTAAGTGGTTATGGATCAAAAAACTTTGTCCGTAAAAGAACGGGAAGTGTCCGCTATCGGACGCAATTATCCTCCCGGTGGCTACGCTATTCGCAGATTTTTTAATCATTTTATACAAACCAGTCTTTTAAGCCTATATATTTGCTAGACTTAATCGATTACATACCTCAGTCAGTGGTATGCTCCCTTTTATCATTTTATAACCCTTATGTACAGATCTTTTACTTTACAAAATGCAGTCTTAAAGAGGCGGCTCGCCACCATGCTGTGCGCAGCCGCATTGCTGCTGACTCTGAATGTGCAGACCAGTCTAGGCCAGGCTGCTGGCGCTCTAACCGGAAAAATCACCGATGAAAAAGGCGAAGGTATCCCAGGGGCGAGCGTGCTGATCAAGGGAACTGGCAAAGGAACTTCCAGCGCTGGCGATGGCGCATTCAGTCTGGACGGTGTCAGCGAGCGCTCTGTTTTAATTATCTCCTTCGTCGGGTACGTAACTCAGGAAATTACAGTGGGCACCCAGTCCCGGCTTGAAGTCACGCTCATTTCTGATCAAAAGCTCCTGAATGAACTCGTGGTAGTAGGTTATGGTGAGCAGAAAAAGGTGAATGTGATCGGCTCCGTGTCGCAGATCGGTTCGGATGCGCTCGAAAACCGCCCGGTAACGCAGGTGAGTCAGGCCATTGCCGGACAAATGCCCGGGGTAACCGTGACCACAGCTTCCGGCCGGCCGGGCAGTAATGGGAGCACGATCCGTGTTCGCGGCGTAGGTTCTTTTGGTGCTACTCCCGATGCGCTGATCCTGGTCGATGGTATTCCCGGACAACTCAATGATATCAGTCCGGACGATATTCAGTCGGTTTCGGTTTTGAAAGATGCTTCTTCTGCTGCCATTTACGGCGCTCGCTCTGCAAACGGGGTGATCCTGGTAACTACCAAAAGCGGCGGCGAGGCGAAGGCGAAGATCAGTTACAATGGGTATGTGGGCTTTAACAAACCAACCGGCCTGCCTGATTTCGTGAATTCCTGGGAGTATGCGGAAATGTTCAATATCGCTTCCGGAACAACGGCCTATTCGGCTGAGGATATTGCCAAATTCCGATCGCAAAGTGATCCGGATCGTTTTCCGAATACCAAATTCCTAGACATGCTTTTCTCTGAAAAAGGCATTCAGACCGGTCACACCGTCAACATTAATGGCGGTAACGAGCGGGCGAAGTACTTTATTTCGGGCGGCTATCTGAGTCAGGACGGTATTGTTCCGAAGAACAATTTTACCCGCTACAATGTGCGACTTAACCTTGAAAATGAGCTCGGTAAGAATTTCAAACTGACCACGCGCATTGGTGCTTCTTCCCAACTGCGCAAGGAGCCGCAAGCCACGGGCAACAAAGGCGGCGAGCTCACAGACCAGCTGATCCAGAATGCAGTGAGATACCCGGCTGTTTTTCTTGGCCAGGCTTCAAACGGCGAGTTTGGTATAGGTCCGGAAAGTGGTGGCACTCCCGTTTCGTGGATCGCATCTTCGTCTTATTTCCGCAACCCGCAAAACCGGCTGACCACCAACATGAAGCTCAACTGGCAGCCTATCCCCGGGTTGAACCTCTCGGCAATAGGCGGGTACAATTTTGCATTGCTGGAACGTGTTTCCTACAATGCGTCCCAGCGCCTGAGCCCGACAGTAAACCTGGCGCAGTCGGTATTGAACCAGGACCGTAATAAAGAAATTTACCGCACGCTTCAATTTGTGGGCGAGTATTCGAGGACTTTTGAGAAAAACACGGTCGACTTTCTGCTGGGATATTCCTTTGAAAACGAGCAAAGTGACTACTTTTCAGGGTACCGCCAGGGATTTCCGAGCAACGATTATACTGCCATTGATATGGGCGGAGCGGATAACCAGCAGGTCAATGGATACGGTGAGCAATGGGCGATCCAGTCCTACTTCGGGCGACTGCGTTTCAACCGCGAGAATAAGTACCTGCTGGAAGCAACACTACGCTACGACGGTTCTTCCCGCTTTCCGGATAATAACAAATATGCCGTATTTCCCTCCGCAGCTGCGGGCTGGCGCATTTCCGAAGAGCAATTCCTGAAAGGTGTTTCCTGGCTTTCCAATCTAAAACTGAAAGCCTCCTGGGGTATTTTGGGTAATCAGAATATCGGGAATTACCCTTATCAGACCGTGCTGAACTCGGGCGCCAATTATCCATTCGGTACCGGCATTACGACCGGTGCTGCGTATGCTACTTACCGCGATGCAAATATTAAATGGGAGTCGACGAGAACAACCGATTTTGGGATTGAGACAGAATTGTTTAACAGAAAGCTGGGCTTTAATGCAACCTATTTCCAAAGAAATACAACAGACATTCTTTTCAAACCCTCTGCAAGCGTTTCGTCTGTACTTGGTGTATCGATCAGCGAGACCAACACGGGCGAGGCACAAAACAAAGGCTGGGAGTTTGACGGGTTTTATCGCGATCATGTCGGCAAGCTCAACTATTCGTTGGGCGGAAACTTTTCCATTATCCAGAATAAAGTAGTGTCGCTGGGACTTGGCAATGTGCGGCAGCCGAATGGATTTGTCGGAAACGGTTCGACGCTCTTCAATGGCTTTCCTATGGAAATGTACTACGGATACCTTTCCGAAGGCGTCTTCCTCGATCAGGCAGATATCGATGCGTGGCCGAATCAAACTACGATCACACCCGGCGCGCGGCCTGGCGATCTGCGTTACAAAGACATCAGCGGGCAAAATGGGGTACCCGATGGAAAAGTAGATGCTACCTACGACCGCACTTACCTCGGCAGCCGGATTCCGAAGTATACATACAGCTTCAATGCCGACCTCCGCTACAAGTCCTTCGATTTCTCATTGTTCCTGCAAGGCGTGGCGGGTGTCAAAGGCCAGTTGAACAATTACGCAGGTGTCGCATTTTTTAATCTGGGGAATATCCAGCGCTGGCAAATGGAAGGAAGGTTTGATCCCGCCAATCCGCAGCGTTACCCGGAATATCCGCGTCTGGAAGTAGTTACCAACAGCGGCACACCAAATACGGTACAATCCGATTTCTGGGTTCAGAATGCGGCTTATCTGCGCGTGAAGAATGTACAGCTGGGTTACTCCCTGCCTGCATCTGTACTGAGCCAGTTGAAAATCGACCGCCTGCGTCTTTATGTAAGTATCGAAAATCCGCTCACATTCAGCAGCTATCGCGAAGGCTGGGATCCCGAGATCAACACCAGCGGCACCTACTATCCTATCCTGTCTACTTACACTTTTGGAGTCAATATCAAATTCTAGGTCATGAGAATTCCCACATATATTTTACGTAAATCGATTTTGTCACTGATCCTGCTGTCGCTGCTTTCATGCGACGATCAGTTAAAGCAATTTCCGACCAATGCATTTGCCAAAGACGTTTTCTGGAATTCAGAATCAAATACAATGATCGCGCTTTCGGGGATGTACCGCGGCGGGATAACTTATGGAACCAACACGGTTCCAAACGACTGGTGGAGCTACTTTGGAAGCGTATTCCTCGAATTTGCAACAGACAATGCATACGATCGCCGGGGTGACAATTCGACTTTCAACAAGCTCACAGACGGCACATTAACTGCGAACAACAATGTAATCCAGGGTTACTGGACAGGTTCTTACAAAAGGATTGCAATTGCCAACGATTTCCTGGAAAACATCGGCAAAGTACCTGCGAGCGAAGCTTTTATCCGCAGACTGACCGCAGAAGCCAGGTTCCTGCGCGCGACCCAGTATTTCTATATGTCACAATACTGGGGCTCGGTTCCGCTGGTTACCAAAACGCTGACGCCAGACGAAGCCAACAACGTAGAAAGAGCGCCGAAATCCGCAATTGTACAATTCGTAATTGACGAGCTGACTGCCGCGGCTGCCGACTTACCCGGACAAAAATCACTGGCAGCAAACGAAAGTGGCCGCGCTACCAAACAGGCGGCACTGGCCTTTCTGGGTCGGATGTATTTGGGTGAAAAAAGCTTTAAAGAAGCAGCGGCTGCTTACAAACAGCTCATTGATTTAGGCGAAAATACCATTGATCCGGATTATGCAGGTTTGTTCAATACGGCAAATGAAAACAGCAGGGAAATCATTTTCAGTTTGCAGCACGTATCCGGACAAGCGCCGAATGCGATGCCGCAGCACGCCTACCCGGCGATCAATGGCGGCTGGCACATTATCAATCCGCTGGGAAGTCTGGCTGATGAATATGGATTTGCAGACGGAACGCCATTCTCTTACGACAGC
>NZ_JBHYGF010000596.1:0-18632 GCF_051859145.1 Dyadobacter sp. | reverse complement strand
ATTTAAAGCTACCCGGGCGAGCCGGATTAAATTTTTAGTTTGAGTTGTTCAGCCACGGCAGCAAAGCATATCTTGAACCATTCGGTATAATCTTCGGGATTCTTACTCAAATCTGCCTTGATGTCGTTCATTGTCATGTACTTATATTCACTTACCTCATCGGTATTGATCAACGGTTTTTCATCCGATATCCCCCAGAAAACATGGTCCAGCTCATTTTCGGTCAGTCCGTTTTCGAGCTGAACACGGTATTGAAAAGTATAGAGAAAATTAAGATCGGCAGAAATGCCCATTTCTTCCCTCAACCTGCGGGAAGCAGCGCGGTTGGCAGATTCTTCCGGAAAGGGGTGACTGCAGCAGGTATTTGACCACAATCCTTCCGAATGGTACTTCCCGAATGCGCGGCGCTGCAACAGCATTTCGCCTTTTGTATTGAAAATGAAAACCGAAAATGCACGGTGCAGCATTCCTTTCTGGTGCGCTTCCAGTTTCGGCATCAAGCCAATTTCAACATCTTCTTCGTTGACCAGTATTACTTGATCTTCCATATTATGTGAGTTATCGGGTTTAGCGGAGACTAAATGTCAAAGTTACAACGTCATAACAGGTCAAACTGGTGCCTTAAAAGGGATCGAAACATCAATCCGAACTTATCATGGTCTGGAATACGTATCCTTGCATTCATTACCTTTTCAGGCGGCGTCGCCTTGATTCTCAGAAACAGCTTTTTATAATAATAGTAGGCAAGATATACCCCGCGGCGGGCTCCTCCCGGCAGCTTTTTGATCCCGATCAGTGCCTGGTCAAAATCCTGCTGTATTTCCTGCTGGATAATATCTTTGTCAACGTGAGAAAAGTGGTCAAAGTTGACGCCCGGGAAATAAGTCCGGCCAAGATCCTGATAGTCAGCTTTTAAGTCGCGCAGAAAATTAACTTTCTGAAAAGCGGCACCGAGCTTCATCGCGTAAGGTTTTAGCTCATTGAAACTCTCTTTATTACCTTCTGTGAAAACGCGCAGGCACATCAGTCCGACCACCTCTGCTGAGCCCAGTACATATTCATGAAAGGTATCGCGTGTATGGTCTTTCTTTTGCAGGTCCATTTCCATGCTTTTCAGGAAAGTATCGATCAGTTCCCATTCGATCTGATAAGCATTAACAACGTGCTGGAAACTGTTCAGGATCGGATTAATGCTGATTTTCTTGTCAATCGCCTCTACCGTTGCCTTCCTGATTTCCGCCATCATAGCTTCCTTGTCGTAATCATGAAAGCTGTCAACGATTTCGTCTGCCAGCCGCACAAACCCGTAAATGGCGTAGATAGGGGCACGGAGCGCGGGCTTGAGAAAGTAAATTCCCAAGGAAAACGAGGTACTGTAAAGCTGGGTCGTTTTTTTGCTGCACGATGCCGACAGGTTGTCATAGAGCATTTTCATAGTGCGATTCAATTTAGGGTTTTGAGTAGTTCAGCAGCGGCAATCTGCCCGGAAATAATGGACGGCGGTACGCCCGGTCCGGGAACGGTAAGCTGGCCTGCGTAATAGAGGTTTTTCACTTTTGTACTTCTCATTTTTGGTTTGAAGATGGCGGTTTGCATCAATGTGTTTGCAAGTCCGTAGGCATTGCCTTTGTAGGCATTATAGTCGCTTTTGAAATCAGAAACCGAGTAGCTTTTCTTAACGATAATGTGATCCCTGATTGCCACACCGGCAAACTTTTCCAGCCTGTCCATTAACAAGTTAAAATAACTTTCGCGCACTTCCTCGGGATCCGTCAGTCCGGTTGCAATAGGCATTAATACAAAAATATTTTCTTTGCCTTCGGGGGCGACGGTAGGATCAGTACGAGACGGACAGCATACATAAAACAGCGGGCTCGACGGCCATTTTTTATCTTTATATATTTCAACGGCGTGCTGACTAAAATCTTCATCAAAGAAGAGATTATGGTGCCTCAGCCGATCAATTTTCCTGTCTACACCCAGATAGAACAGCAGGCAGGAAGGCGCGAATGTGCGGCTCTCCCAATAGGACTCATTGTACATTCTATGCTGCGGTGCGAGCAGGGTTGATTCGATATGGTGGTAATCCGCGCTGCCAATCACACCGTCCACATTTCTGATGATCCCGTTGGATCGGATCTGCCGGATCCGGTTGTCCGTGATTTCAAGCTTTTCCACCTTCTGTCCCGTACGAAAGGAAACGCCAACACTCTCCGCCACTTTGCCAAATGCTTCTGCCACCTTCGCAAAACCGCCGATAGGGTAGTAGGTACCCTGTTTGAGTCCTGAAAAGTTCATGAGACTATATAATGCAGGCGTATCCTTAGGCATAGCGCCCAGGAAAAGAACCGGGAATTCGATCAGCGCAAGCAGACGCGGGTCTTTAAAATATTGTCTGGCGTGCTCAGAGAAAGATTTAAACAGCTGGATTTTCAACGCTTTTTTCAGAAGCGAAAGGCTGAAAAACTCGGTAACTGAATGCCCGGGTTTATAAACCATGTCGAGCATGCCCACATTATATTTGAATTCCCCCTCGTCAATAAATTTCCTCAGTTTGGCGGCACTGCCTGTTTCAATGCTTTCAAAGAGCGCGCATATCTCATCGAAATTCTCAGGAATGTCCATTACTTCACCTTCGCCGAAAATCACTGCAAATCCGGGGTCAAGCTTTTTGAGCTCGTAAAAATCCGAAGCCGACTTGCCAAACTGTTCAAAAAAGCGATCGTAAACATCGGGCATCCAGTACCAGCTGGGGCCCATATCAAACACAAAGCCTTCTTCTGTGAAGCTGCGCGCGCGTCCACCTATTGTATCGTTTTTCTCAAACACAGTTACCCTTGCGCCTTCTTTGGCCAAAACCGCGGCCGCCGCAAGGCCTGAAAAGCCCGAGCCGATCACCGCGATCTCGTGTGCGTGTCCATTCATTTTAGGATCTGTGTTTTGCATCGCTGTTTATTATATCAATTAATATATCGATAGAGGTGATCTGGTTAACGGGGTATTTCTCGATAATTTGCTGTACGCCCGGGTTCCCGCTGGAAATACAAATTGTACAGGAATGGAAATCGGAAGTCAGTTTTTCAAGCAAGGCGGGAAGCTGTTCCTGGAACTGGCTATTGACAACAAAGGAATAAATGTGTGTGGGCTGGCATTGCTGTATAACCTTGCTGAGGTCCCTGTACGGTACCCTGGCCCCAAGATATACTACGTTCTGGCCTGATTCCCGGATCACATATTGTGCAAATAATAAGCCTATTTCATGATCTTCCTCCTCATTCAGAAAAAGCAGCCACTTCTGAGCGGGCGAGACAGGTAAAGGCAGTGCGTCGATGGCGGCCAGTAATTTTTGCCGGATCAGGTTGGACAGGAAGTGCTCCTGCGAAGGCAGCAGATCGTCTTTGATCCACATGAGGCCGGTACGTACCAATAACGGGTAGATCACCTTTTCATAGGTTTTGCGCATTCCCAAACTTTTCACGGCCTGGTTAAAGGTTTCCTCAAAAAGGGCACCATCAAATGTGGACGCCGCAACAAGTGCCTGGTTCACGATTGCCTCGACCTGCACATTCGCCTGGGCAGAATCCGCGATAACCCGATCGATTTCTTCCGCGATCTCCTCTTTGCTGAGCTGGCTGATTTTGGAAATCTTCATTCCCTGGTTAAGCAGCGTGCATACATTTAAAAGCTTTTTAAGCTGATCGTCATCGTAATACCTGATATTGGACCCGGTTCTTTCCGGCGTAAACAAGCCGTACCGCTGCTCCCATATCCGTATTGTGTGCGCTTTCATGTTGCTGATGCGTTCGAGGTCTTTGATGGAATACGATGACATTTTGTTTAACTTTTTTCAAAAATAGTTAAACAAAAATTTTTTCATCTATTTATTTAAAAATAAGTGCCAGGATTTTATTGATATTAAAAATATCTTATATTTGATTTCTAAAATATCAACACTTATGAGAGCTCAAGAAATCTTTTGGTCGGCAAACATTAAGTTTTTACGTCTTCGTCAGCGGCTCAGTCAGGAAGCTTTGGCTGAAAAGTTGGGTATCAGCAGGGTGAAATTGAATGCGCACGAAAGTGGCAGAACAGCGAACCCGACAATTGATGATCTGATTAATTTTTCAGAGTTTTTCAGAATGAGCATTGACAGTATCCTGAAAATGGAGTTAGCAAAGCTGTCGGAAAAGAAGCTGAAAGATCTGGAAGTGGGAAGTGAGATCTTTATGAAAGGCGATCAGATCCGCGTACTGGCTATCACTGTGGACAAGGAGGAGCAGGAGAACATCGAGTATGTTCCTGTTCATGCCAAAGCAGGATACCGCTCCGGATACAGTGATCCTGAGTTCCTGGCGACCCTGCCGCGTTTCAACTTGCCTACGGTTCCAAAGAATGGTACGTTCCGGATGTTCCCAACAGTGGGAGACTCCATGCTGCCTGTGCCGGAAGGAGCTGATATCATCACGAAGTACGTACAGGACTGGACTACGATCAAACCTGAGACGCCCTGCATTGTTATTTTAAGAGGTGACCAGGATTTTGTTTTTAAGCAGGTCACGATCAATGCCGATGGTACTGTGCTGCTGCAATCTTTCAACAAGCAATACTTTGCTTACACCGTGCCCATTACCGATGTAATAGAGCTTTGGGAATATTACAGCTTTCACAGCAAGGAGCTTCCTGAACCACAGTCCGACATGCAGCAACTAATGCGGATGTTGCAGGAAATGCAGAATGAAATCAAGGAAATCAAAGGCCGGACAGCATACAAATAATTGGATAGGCTGGCTGTGGGATATAGGTATATTGATTTTGCAAGAAGAAACGTTATCCCGGTATAGTTCAATTATTAAAAGGAGATTAAGATCGCATTGATAATTGGGAAAGAACAAACAGCTGAGTAATTTGACGTAATAACGACTATATTAGTTGAATTATGTAGAATTCAATTTATTTCCAAAGGTATATACGTACTATATTGAGATAGTGCAATTTTTCAGATTTTAAGACCCCCAAAAACCTGAGAGTTACCCCAAAGTTCACTGCAGTGGTCACAAAAAGGATAACAGATTTTTAGAGGCGACATAATTTCGTCGAGTCAATTAAAAACTCGACTCAACAATGTTCTCCAAACGTCTACTCCTCTATCTTCTTGCCTCGCTTGCATTAAACATAAGTCAAGTACAGGCTCAAAGTCCTACTGCAGCCGCACACCGGTTTAATATCTTTGTTTTAGGAGACCTTACACTTGCACCGAATGAAACCGAAGGGCCGATTGCAGTGGGAGGAAATTTGATCTCCAATCAATATCAGATCAGTTTCAACAAAGCCCACGGCGCATTCTTCGTCGACGGCGTTTCCATCGGACTGGCAGTCCGGGGCGGTGTAAAGCTTAACAGCGGAACACTGCAGATCAACGGACAGAATTACCTGAAAATCGGAAACGGAACACCAAATGCCGCACCTTTGAACAACCTGAAAGTTTGGTACAAAGACCGCAACAATGCAGAATCGACAATTCGAATTACAGACGTTAACGGCGGCTGGGATAGTCAGCCGAATATGCAGCTGAATGCGAATGTCAATGATTTCAAACCCGGGAGAAAGGTGGGTGAAGACTACAACCCGATTTTCGAAAACGTATTTGGAACAGGTGAAGGCAAAATCGATATCGACGGCGCATTCACAACTTTGATCAAGAGATCAGGGCATTTGAAAGAGCTGGCAGATAACCTGCCAATCCTCAACCAGAACGGCGGCGTGATTCCAGGCGCTGAAATGGGACCTTACAATGATCCTTCTAAGTTTGATCAGAACCCCAGGATCCGGGTTAACCCGAATGGATTGAACGTACTAACCGTTTCAGCGGCAGTTTGGAACAGCATCAATAATATTAATTTTGAAAACATTCCCTCAGGTCCGCAACTGGGTACAACCGAAGAGCAGTATACTGCTGGCGGTGGCAAATTCGGATTGATCATCAATATCGTTGACTTCCCAACTTATTGCGCAAGCAGAGGCGGTAACAGCAGCATTAAATTCCCGAACGTTGGCGGATTGTCTGACCCTCAGGGAAGTTATGTGATTTACAATTTCCCTGACGCAACCAAAACTTTAACAGTAACAGGAAGTGTAATCCACGGGACTATTTTTGCGCCACAGGCTGAGCTTACAAAGGGAAATAACGGAAATATCAACGGACAAATCATCGCAAAAACTTTTGCCCATAACGGTGACGAAATCCACTTCTGGCCATTTATTCCTTCGATCCCTGAGCCGGCTGTGAAAACGATTTCTGTTGACGTGACCACCAAATGCTTCCAGAATGCACCTTACCTGGATTACACCATCACACCTTCGAACTTTGATGCATCTGAGAAAACAGCCAAAATCGAGTGGATCAACAGCGACGGTAAAGTGGTACAGGAAGACAGCGACAAGCCTTTGAGCGGCAGCATCCTGTTCCCGGGAGCGGCAGTTGACCTGGAAGGAAACGGTATCGCCTGGCCAGGCTGGACAAAGAATGGAGAGAAGTGGGAAGAAGTAGAAGATCGTTTTGGATCGCTGCGGAATGAAGGTGCGAAAATCAGGGTAACGGTTGATCCCTTTACGGAGGTCAGCATTAACTATCCTTCTTCGGTAGGCGCATGCTACACCAGCCCTCCTCCGAGCACTACTTTGCCTGTTAAGCTTGCAAGTTTCACTGCACAGAATAAAGAATGTAATAATCAATTGAAATGGGTTGTATCGGAAGCATCAGATTTCTCTCATTTCGTAGTACAGCGGTCAACAGATGCACGGAATTTCAGCTCACTGGCGCGCATTGATTATAAATCAAGCCAAACTGAATATACATTCTCCGATTCGCCGTATTCAAGTGAAACTGTGCCTGCTAAATTTTATTACTATCGTTTACAACAAGTTGATACAGACGAATCGTTTGATTATAGCACAATCAAAAGTGTTGAATGCGGAACTTGCGATGCGAGACTGGCTGTAAGCTTTTTCCCAAATCCAACGCAGGATGAAGTAAATGTAAAAAGCTTCTCGGCTGTTCAAAAGCTGGAAATCGTGAGCTTGTCAGGTAAGTCGGTTTACAGCGCAGCGCCAGCCACTAGCCAGACAGAATTTAAAGTAAATGTTCAAAATCTGGCCCAGGGAATTTATATTGTGAATGTCGTGAATGCAGAAGGCAGACACACCACCAAGATCTTAAAGAAGTAAGAATCAGATCTTATAGCGTTATGTGAAACTTAAAAGTGCCCGCGGTTGCGGGCACTTTTTTTATTTGCTCAGACCAGCTTCCGGCCTTTCCACTGATACTCGGGCTTTTGCGCAGCCAGACCGAAAAAGCAGACGTAAAACGGATAAAAAAGCTGTGTCAATGGAATAAAGGCAATGGAACGTGGTTGGCGCAGGAACTTCAATATGCTTCCGAGAAAAACGATTTCAGGGATGTTTTTCAAAGCCGCCATGGCTAGAAAGCTGCCAGCCGGAATGGCGCCAGCGACCCAAAGCGCCGCCGCCAGAATGATAGAAAGATTGCTCAGAAATACATAAATCGCGAGTATAAGCGGGGTCGCGGTCTGATAATGCTTCCATTTGCTGGCCCACCGCTTTCTCTGGCGAAAGAAGTCAGACCACTTGCGGTGCGGGGCAGTAGTCACGATTGCAGCGGGATCTTTCAGGAAACGGACAGAACCCGGAAACCGGGCGGCGATTTTGTGCATTAAAAATTCGTCATCGCCGGAAGCAATGTGGCGCACTCCTTCGTAACCATTTACATCGAAAAATGCCTGCTTCGAATAAGCAAGATTGGCGCCATTGCACATGGAAGGGAACCCCGCCTCGATCGCACTTGCGCCGCTGCCGATCAGGCTTGAAAATTCAACGATCTGCAAATAATCCGTCAGCATTTCCGGCTTGTGGAATGTTACCGGCGAGCTGATCAGTTTTGCATCTCCCGCAGCCTGAGTGATGGCAATGGTATGGAGCCAGCCAGGACCAACCCGGCAGTCACCGTCAGTAGTAACTATCCATTCTCCTTTTGCGACGGCAATTGCTGTTTCTATTGCGCGCTTTTTGGGTGAAGTAGTGGCAGTATCCGGCAGGTCGATCAGCTGGATGTTGCATTTACTTTTTCTGGCAAAATCACGAACAAGCCCCGCAGTTTGATCTGTTGAGTTATCGTTCATAACCAGTACCTCAAATTGGGATGCGGGAAAGGTTTGCCTGTCGAGATCAGCCAGGAGTGACAGTATGTTATCCGCTTCGTTGCGGACCGGGATGATGACGGAAATAGTAGGCAAGTCTTTCGTCACTTTGCCCGCAGGTCGCTCGATTTTTGACCAAAAAAACAAAAGGACAACAGTGAAAACGGCATAACTGCCTGTGAAGATCCAGATCAATGGAATAAGCCAGGAAAGCAGGTATTGTTCAATCATTAGCTGCATTGTTTAAGCGCTCTGCCTCCATTTATATTTCCAGATCAGGTAAATGCCGACGAGGATCGGTCCGAGCACATTGACAATCCAGACCATGAATGTTGCCGCGATGATCTTTTCAGGGGGCAAGTTATAAGACGCAAATACAACCAGCGCCGTAAATTCCCGCAAACCCAGATCACCAAGAACATTGATCGCAGGAATGAGCGTTTTAGCGAGAAAGATCAATGACACGCAGGCCGTCAGATCGGCTACTGCGACCGGGAGATCAAAAAGTGACAATGCAAGTACAAACTGACTCAGGAAAACACAGTAGCGCAAAGTGCCATGAAGTGAAGCCCAGAGCAGCTCAGATGCGGAGTAGGCACCTATAATGCGGATATAAGAATGTAGTTTTTGGACAGACAGGCGCGCCGGGTGCCAGTTAGTCAGCTGTTTTCTAAACCAGACTACGAGAAAGCTCAGAATGAAAATTGTGACAATGAGCGCGCTCACCAGCGTTTTGGTCATTTCCGGAATGCGCAGCCTGTCCATCAGCAAAAACCAGCCGGCTCCGCCTGCTGCAACGGAAACACTGAATTGTATCCCATTTGAAATCAATGCCGCACCGATTGCTTCCAGCCGCTTATCAGACTTCAATAAAGCGATCCGGCCAATGGTATCTCCCAACTGGGCAGGCGCAGCGACTCCCACTGCTAGCCCCGTAAGTGTACCTCGAAATGCCTCTTTAAATGTGATCGGAAGTACTTTCTGCGCCAGCTTGCGCCATTTCAAACTTTCCAGCGCCCAGTTCACCGGAACGAGGATCAATATCAAACCAAGCAGTGCCAGATTGGCCGTATTCCAGGCATTACTTAGTACCTGACCCACGTCAGCGGCACCTTTTTGCTCGTTTTGAAATGTCTTATAAATGTAGCTCAGGATCAGAAAAGTCACTAACAGCTTGACTCCCCAAAGCAGGTTTAAGCGACTGGTTTTTTCTTTGGGAGGGGAGAGTTCGTTATCTTGCACCATGATAAAATTGCAGCAGCTCGAAGCTCCCGAGAAGATAATTATTGGTGTTGATCCCGGTACGCAGGTAATGGGCTATGGCGTGATTTCGGTCAAAAATCAGCAGATTACCCTCGTTCAATACGGTGTAATTCATTTAAGCAAATATAGCACGCACGAGTTGAAGTTGAAGAAAATCTTTGAACGCATTACCCAGCTGATCGAGGATTACCTGCCAGATGAAATGGCGATTGAGGACCCGTTTTATGGAAAAAATGCGCAGTCGATGCTGAAACTCGGACGTGCCCAGGGCGTAGCCATGGCGGCGGCGCTCGCCAGGAACATACCCATAGTTGAATATTCGCCGAAGAAAGTAAAGCAGTCGGTCACAGGAAGCGGAAGTGCTTCCAAAGAGCAGGTAGCTTATATGTTGGAGAAAATCCTTAAAATGGAATTAAGCCGGGAATTTATGGATGCTACCGACGGCATTGCCATCGCGATTTGTCACCAGTACCACGCCAACTCACCCGCTTCGGCCGCCAGTGGATCTTCCAAAAAGGCTAAAAAAGGCGGCTGGGGTGCGTTCGTAAGTGAATACCCCAGCCGCGTCAAATGATCTATTTGATCATTTTTAGAGCTTTCTCTGTCTTTCCTGCTTTCAATCTGTACACATAAACGCCGCCTGGCAAATTGGCTGCATTCACCTTGACGAAGTGCCAGCCGGGTGTCAGGTCACCTTTGTGCAGTTGCATCAGCTTTTGTCCCCGCAGGTTGAACAAGTCAAGTGCTACATTGGTCTGTGCGGGCAGGTAAAACGAAATGTCGGTGGAAGATCCGGCCGGATTCGGCGTGTTTTGTAATAATGTAATTTCATTTGGCGTATCTAGCGTAACAGGGATTGCTGTTGATTTTGACACGCAACCTGTTTGATTCGAAATCAGCACGCGGTATTCGCCGCTTTCCGAAGCTGTCAGAGCAGGGCCCGTAGCGCCTAGTATATCTGCTCCGTTCAGCTGCCACTGGTACTCCTGTTCCGGGCCTTCGGTGACTTTTAATATCGTTTTGAACATACCCGCCTTTTCTACTTTCACATCCACCATTGCAGGTGGCTGCACCTGAAAAGTCTTACTCTCGTTGCTTTCGATGGCGGGATAGTCAAAGACCGTTTTAAGGGCATAAGTACCTTTTTCCATTGTTTCCGGCAATTGGAAATTAATGATTCCATTTTCCACCTGAACAGGCAGGCTTGTAACAGTACCTTTGTCCGTATTCCTGATTGCGATGGTAGCTGATTTGTTTTTTGAAAATGTAGAATTGGAAGTGATGGTAACTGCTACATTTTCACCGGCACAGTAGCCTGTTTTAGGGTCAAACCGCTGAATTTTGTTTTCCTCAAAGGTATGCAGCTCGCTTCCTCCGGTTAAAATGATCAGTTTGTCATTAAATATCTCGATGTCGAAATTTTCGCGCAACGTTCCGAAACCATCTGAATAGGTGTTCGCTTTTCCATCTTTATAACTGATCAGGACCTGTTGAATGTTGGTGTTATCCCAAAAGTTAAATGCAGCTGCCCAGAGCCGGTTATCTTTATCAAAAACTACCTTTCGGACAGATTGCGGTGCAATTGACCCGATTAAGTCCCAACTGCTGCTGGCTGGGTTGAACTGCCTCACACCAAATTCTCCGTACGCAGTTGCTATCTTGTTTTTATTGAAAGTCAATCCCGAGATACGGTAAGCTTCCGGTATATAGGAATGCTGGGACCAGTTGTTATTGTAAAATTTCCAAACGTTTCCCTGATCTGTAATAGCCCAGATGTGATCGTCAGAATCACTGGCTATGGTCATAAACCGCTCGGTGGAGAATGTATTTTGGGCATAGAATAGCCAGTTTCCTTCATAAAAGCGGGCAACGCCTTTGTCTCCCGTCAAGAAAAATATCCCGCTGTTTTCAGTAACTGCCATCGGACAAATTGGATTCGCGTAAAATCGCTCGGGCGGATAGTAGCTTTGGTACGTATCACCTGTTTTTACAACCAGATTATTGCTCTGGTCAATCATATAAACAGTGCCATTTTTAGTTGCCCCGAAGTATTGCAACCCACTCGGACTTTTGCCATTTGTTGTCGATGGCGTATAATTTTCCCAGTCATTCAGATTGTCGGTAGCATAGTAGCCCGATGAAAGGCTGGTTACATAGAGTTTGTCGGCAGCCTTTACAAACCTGGTCCTGAACATAGCAGTATATGCCGGCTCCTGTAAGTTGGTTGATACTACACCCAGGTAAGTAAAACGCTGATCCTGAAAGCCCGTATTTACTTGCATACCTTCCCAATCCGTGTAAGATTTTGGAGCCCATTTCAATCTGGAACGGACAAAATAGGATGCATTTTCCTCCAAAACCGGTCGATACAGCATTTTGGTTGAGTTAAAGCTGTTCATTGCATTGGAGACGGCCGAGTCACGATGTACAATTTTGCTGAACTTGTCGTCGGTCGCAATTTCCAGATAACCCGTTAAAGGGCCGGGATGAAGTGTCCCTTTGAAGAGCGTAGTTGTCAGCATGGGAGTGCTGGACATTTTTGTCACCTGATTGGACAAGCCGAATGTGTTCATCCAGGATTGGGAAAGGTTGTAAATGGCCGACCATCCACTCCATACATTATTCTTCTGAACTCTCAGACGAACATAAAATGGCTTGTACCATTCATATTGGTATGAAATCGAAAAGGACTGCTGCGCGCCTGCACGTGTTTCATAAATGCGGCTGAAACTCTCCCGTGCATTGAAATCGGTGACTTCTACCTCGTAGTGGGTGATTCCTGCGAATGCATAAAAATGGCCGGTGAGGTTCTTGCCACTTATAATTTTAGGATCGAAAAGGAGCGGGGGCAGGGAGTTGCCGATAAAAGTAGCAATTGTGAAACGCAAAGGCTGAGACCATTCACTGGCTTTCACATCGTTTTCCGGCTTATATCTCGAAAAATAGGTCCCCTCGCTCTGTCCGCGTGACTGGAAATGCGATTGCCTAACCAGCGTATCTTCAACTATCTGCGTAAATGCCTGGTCTTTCGCGATTTGGAAACGGTAACGATCGGCGCGAAAGGCTGCGTTCCACTGAAACGACGGGGTAGTTGAAGTTGCATCCTGATTCGCGTCGATGAGCCTCAGGTCGGCGGGAGTGCTGGGTTGCTCAGTAAATGCGCCGAGTTTGAAAGTAGGCTCTATTTTACCTTCCGCATAGTCACGCATCAGGTTCCGGCAAAGCGGGTGAAAACTCAGCACGCTGCGGCAGTACGACATAATTGACCCATTCACGAACTCCGGATAACCGTCCTGGCACTCGCTTGTGGGGCCTTCCACATTGGTACAGCGGTCGATGGGGCCACCGGGCCAGGAGCAGTTGTGTGTATGGGGCGAGCCGAGGGTGTGCCCTAGTTCGTGGCTGAGCAGGTCAACATCAACGTAAGCATTGTCGGGAGCGGGGAAGTTGGACGTACACATGCGGTAGCCTCCGTAGAACCAGCCGCTACGGCAAGAAAAGCCTACTACGGCATCGCGCTCCTCGAAACGGTTTGCAGCCCAGTACGCCTGCACGTTTGAGAAATAATCGAAATCAGTCGTAAATACATAAGGCTCCGGCTTGTCCCAGATGTGAATGTAGCTGATCGTCAGCTTCACGTTGATTTCACGCTCGAAAATGTCTGAGGCTGCCTGTATAAAGCGGTTTGCCTCTTTGATCAGCCTCTCTTTGTCGCCATTATAAATTCGGTAAGTGTCAAAATTGATATCAATGCCCAATCGGTATTCCAGCCTTTCGCCAGCGGAGGTACGCGCGCGGGTCAGGTCTGTGCGGGCAGCATATTTCTGTAAACGTGCTCCGGAGAGTGAATCGTTTGTTGCGCAGCCTTGCGGAAGCTGCTGTGCGACAAGCAGTTTAGTTGAAAAAGAAAGCAAAATAAAAAGCAGAAGCTTGCTGGTAAAATGTGGCTTCATAAGTGGGACGAACAAAAAGATAGGGTAATTAAGAAGAACGAATGCCAGTACATGACAAAAACAAGCGGCAAGAAGTTGCCTGTCTTTAATCTTAATATTAAAAAATTTTAATGGTATTAAATCAATAATTGATGCAATGATTCAAACGTTTGTTTGATAAATTCAAACGATCGTTTGAATTTTGTTTTATGAACAGGTACCTTTGTGAGGTAATCAGCAGGCGGGATAATAAAAACCCTGCTGAGGAAGCAAAAAAATGGATTACAACGCTAAACAAATACAGATTATAGAAGTAGCTGAGCGACTGTTTGCTCAGAAGGGTTTTGCGGGCACTTCGGTACGCGACATTGCCCAGGCAGCGGACGTGAACGTATCTATGATCTCTTATTACTTCGGATCGAAGGAGAAGTTGATAGAAGCCCTGTTTCAAATCAGGATGACGGAATCCAGGTCGCGGCTGGAAACACTGATCACCAATGCGGAACTGGTACCAATGCAGAAGATCAATCTGCTGATCGATAGTGTAATTGACCGGCTTACAGGCAACCAGTGTTTTCATAACATCATGATGCGGGAAACGCTTTCATCGGAACGGAATGCAGCAATTTCTGATCATATCATGAATTTGAAAATGAGAAATATCGAACTGATGCAGCAACTGATCCGCGAAGGGCAGGCAGCCGGTGTTTTTCGGGATGATATTGATATGAGCCTCATGACAACTACCCTCTACGGTACAGTCAACTATGCTATCGCCTCCCAGGATTTTTATAAAAAGATCAATAACCTGGAACATATGGACCAGGCTGAATTTTTGACCCACCTGAAAGGCAAATTAAGCCAGCACCTAAAAAGTTTATTTAAATCGACAGTAACTAATGAACACCACAATCAAAATTAGGAGAATGATTTGGTTGGCGGCCGGCGTGTTCTGGCTCGCATCAAATAGCCAGGCATTTGCTCAGACTGCACGCACGATCACGCTGGAAGAGGCCATTGAAATGAGCCTCAAAAACAGCAAGCAGCTAAAACTAAGTCAAACCAATGTAGATCTTGCCGGCCTCAGTATCCGTCAGATCAAGGAAAACCAGCTTCCAAGTTTTAGTATTTCGGGATCTTACCTGCGGGTAAATACACCGAATATCAATCTGAAATTCAGGCCAAGTACCAGCGATAGCACGGCACAAGGGTCAGCTACACCGGAAGTTCACCAAGCAATGTATGGAATGGCTAGCGCTGCATTGCCGCTGTTTTCCGGGTTTAAGTTTAAATACGGACTGCAATCTGCGCACTACCTGGAAGAAGCCGCCAAACTGGATGCGGAAGGCGACCGCCAGGCCGTGATACAAAATACCATTGCAGCATACAGTAATCTTTACAAAGCCAAGAAATCGGTGGACCTCGTTGCTGAGAACCTGCTGAGGGAAAAGCAACGTGTAGAAGAGTTTACCAATCGAGAGAAAAACGGAATGCTGGCCAGAAATGACCTTATGAAAGCCAAATTGCAGGAATCCAATGTAGAGCTGACCCTGCTGGATGCAGAGAATGATCTCAAAGTAACCACGATCAATATGGATCTGCTGCTAGGCTTGCCAGAAAATACGCCGCTGCTTGCTGATTCTGCCAGCTTCATCCGGTTGCAGGAAGAAGGTAATGTGGGTGATTGGGAACAAAAGGCTTTGACAAACAGAAAAGATATCGCTGCCAACACCATTCGCCAGAAGGCTGCCAATATCGATATCAAAGGCGCCAAGTCGGACTTTTACCCAAGCATTGCATTGACAGCGGGATATGTGGCACTCAACATTCCTGGCGTAGCGGTGATCCCGAATGCGGTGAATGCAGGGATCGGGATCCGGTACGATGTGGCTTCACTCTGGAAATCAGGCTCGAAAATTGCCCAGGCGCGCACCCACGCTTATCAGTTGCGGACCAACGAGGAAATTCTGCTCGACCGCATTCACCTGGAAGTCAATACAGCTTATTACAATTATGTTTTGAGCAAAAGAAAAATAGATGTGTACGCGAAAGCAGTGGAGCAGGCGAGCGAAAATTATCGCATTACAAAAAATAAATACGATAACAGCCTGGTAACCACAACCGAACTCCTCGACGCTGACGTAGCACAAGTCCAATCCCAAATCAACTACGAAGCCGCCAAAGCCGATGCGATAGTTGCATTCAAGCGGCTTGAACAGACGGCGGGGGTAATTCAGTAGGAGGGGAGAAGGGCTTTTGCCCTAAATCCCTGAAGGGACTTTTTGTTGCTGCAAATACAATATACAGTCATTCAGTCATTCGATCATTCAGTCATTCAATCAGTCAAAATTAAAATAATGGAAGCCGAAGAAACCACACCGAAAAAGAAGAGCAACCGCTTTATTATCATTCTTGCCGTGTTGATCATTGCCGGGGCAACCTGGGGATTTACCAAGTATAATCACGGATTGCACCACGAGGAAACAGACGATGCGCAGATTGATGCGAATATCAGTCCGGTTATTCCCAGGATATCGGGATATGTAACAGAAATTAAGGTCAAGGACAATCAGGACGTTAAAAAAGGAGATACGCTGATCGTACTCGATAACCGCGATCAGCTGATCAGGCTGGAACAGGCGAAAGCTGCACTGGCAGGGTCGGAGGGAAGCCTGGTGGTAGCGAATGCAACAACCAGCGCAACTGCTGCAAGCGGCATTACTTATGAAGCTAATATCTCCATTGTAGAAGCGCAGATTGAGGAAGCCAAAGTGAATGTATGGAGAGCTAATCAGGATTATGCACGTTACGAAAACCTGATCAAAGACCATTCTATTACACAACAGGAATTTGAACAAGCGTCGGCTACGAAGCAAAAAGCAGAACGTGCCCTCGCTGTATTGGTAGCACAAAAGAATGCAGCAGAGCGCCAGGCGAAAGCAGCAGGGAAACAAACCAGTGCTACTTCCCGTCAGACCCAGGTTGCTAATGCCAACATCAAAGCCCGTCAGGCAGAGATCGCAAATGCAGAGTTGAACCTTTCATATACCGTGATCACGGCGCCCACTGCGGGCCGTGTTTCCAAAGTGAACGCACAGGTTGGGCAGTATCTGCAGGCAGGGCAGTCATTATTCAGCATTATTTCGACCGAAGAACCCTGGGTTGTCGCAAACTTCAAGGAAACACAGCTGACCAGAATGAAGCTAGGACAGAAAGTGCGGGTTCACGTGGATGCTTATCCTGAGCATGAATTTGAAGCAACAGTGGCTTCTTTCTCACCTGCAACGGGCGCCCGGTTTGCATTGCTTCCTCCTGATAATGCGAGTGGTAACTTCGTGAAGGTAGTACAGCGTCTGCCAGTCCGCATTGAATTTGCCAAGGCCGACGACAAGGTTATTTCCCAACTTCGCCCGGGCATGAACGTGTTCGTGGATGTAGAACTGGACTAAGGTATTCAATTGATAATCTTGAACATCAATCAGGATGGAATTACAGGAATCGCTCGTAGAATACGGGTATAGAAGGGTGATTATCACCATTACCGCTGTGCTGTGTGCGCTTCTGGAAATCGTTGACACGACGATCGTCAACGTAGCCCTGAACGATATGCGCGGTAACCTTGGTGGTACATTGTCCGAAGTAAGCTGGGTAATTACCGCTTACGCAATCGGTAACGTGATTATCGTACCGATGACCAGCTGGCTTTCGCAGCAGTTTGGCCGCAGGAATTACTTTGCAGCGTCCATTATCATCTTTACGGTGGCTTCGTTTCTTTGCGGGAATGCAAATAATATCTGGGAGCTGGTATTTTTCAGGCTGATCCAGGGATTTGGCGGCGGCGCTTTGCTGGTAACTGCACAAACGCTGATCACCGAAAGCTATCCACCGGAAAAGCGCGGTATTGCACAAGCCATTTACGGGCTGGGTGTGATCGTAGGTCCAACGCTGGGCCCGCCGCTTGGAGGTTATATTGTCGACAATTACAGCTGGCCTTACATTTTTTACATCAATATCCCTCTGGGAATTATTGCAGCAATGCTTACGCTGCAATATGTAAGAAGTCCCAGGTTTGCTGAAAAGAAAAGCAGCAGCGAAATCGACTGGTGGGGGATCGTTTTCCTGGCGGTAGCAGTAGGTTCTTTACAGTATGTTTTGGAAAAAGGGCAGGAGGAAGATTGGTTTAATGATGAAATTATCCTGATCCTGTCTATTACTACGGTTTTTGCATTCTTTTTCTTTATCTGGCGTGAGCTTACCTATAAGAATCCGATAGTGAACCTGCGGGTTTTGTCAAATGGAAACCTGCGTGTAGGAACGATACTTTCTTTCATCCTCGGCTTTGGTTTGTACGGATCTACATTCATTATCCCGCTTTATACACAGGCTACATTGGGCTGGACTGCCACGCAATCCGGGATGCTCATGGTACCGGCCGCTATCGTAACTGCGATGATGATGCCAGTGGTAGGACAATTGCTGCAACGCGGTGTGAAGCAGCAGTACCTGGTCGCGATCGGGATGATATTCTTTTTCATTTACAGTTACTGGGGATACCTGGTACTCACTCCTGACACCGGGTCGGATGCATTCTTTAATATGCTGATCGTACGCGGGATCGGATTGGGACTGTTATTTGTTCCGATTACTACGCTTGCATTGTCCACATTGAAAGGTCGGGAGATTGGGGAAGGCGCCGCTTTTACAGGAATGATGCGCCAGCTCGGCGGTTCATTCGGAGTTGCTGTGATCACAACCTTTATCGCACGCCAGAACATGCTGCACCGGAACGATCTGGTCAGTAAGCTGGATGTAAACAACCCGGCTGTGCAGCAGCGGGTTGAAGGATTGCAGCATTCATTTATGGCCAAAGGAATGACGTCTGATATTGCGCTGAAAAGCGGGTACAAAATTCTGGATTTCACGGTGTCAAAACAGGCACAGGTAATGTCTTATATGGATGTGTTCCTATACCTGGGCGTTCTCTTCCTAATATGTGTCCCATTCGTACTTTGGACCAAAAGCGGCAAAGGCAAGGTTGACACATCGGCAGCACATTAATTTTTTAAGTGTAGTAGTATTATGGAAGAAGCTCTCCGGTTCCGGGGAGCTTCTCTTTTTTTTCTTGAAGGGAGGAAGGAGGAAAGGGAGGAAGGAGGAAAGGGAGGAAGGAGGAATGGGAGGAAAGCATTAAAGCATTTTTTTTAAGCTCGTCCATTTTCAGGGT
>NZ_JBHYGF010000595.1:23558-41005 GCF_051859145.1 Dyadobacter sp. | reverse complement strand
CATCAATACGCGGGAACACAGCTACATTCCCAAAGCCGGCATACAAAAAGCAGAACCGATGCTGCACAACGGCGATATCGTGGCATTTACCTCTTCTATTGAAGGTTTGGATGTGAACCACATGGGCATTATCACCAAAGTTGGCAGCCGCGCCTACCTCATACACGCATCACTTGGCGGGAAAAAGGTGGTAATGTCAAACGTGCCGCTCGCTGAATATGTAGCATCCGTTCCCAAACACACGGGAATGATCGTCGCGCGGCTTAACGATATCTGATACAATGAATGGATTTTCTTGAAGTACTTAATTACAGAAATGCCCCCTGGCTGATCCTCACGATTGCAGCACTCGTCGGTCTTGTCATGAGTTTGCTGCTGATTAATCTGATCAGGATCGCTGCTTCCCGGGAACAATGGCGGGCAGTACGTGCAGTGCGCGAAAACCTCACGAATGTGCTGTTTTTCTTTTTGCCGATGGTCGCTGTCACCATCGCTGCACGCGCCTACACGATAGCCTATCCTGATTACGCCTGGGTGTTCATCCTCTGCAAAATAGTGCTTATCGCGGTCACCACCTGGCTTGTAGTTCGCATTGTAATCATCGTAGAGAAGATCCTCGTCGATCAGCTTGACTTCAATACACCTGACAACAATCAGGCGCGCAGGCTGTTTACCAAGATCAAGTTTGTAAAAAGAATGGTCATCATCCTCGTGGTGACGATCGGTGTGTCCATTCTCCTTCTCAGCTTTGACAGCGTGCGCCAATATGGAGTAGGTATCCTTACTTCTGCGGGGATTGTCAGTGTGATCATCGGTTTTGCGGCGCAAAAGTCACTTGCCAACTTAATGGCTGGCATTCAGATCGCATTTACGCAACCTATCAAAATTGATGATGTGGTGATTGTGGAAGGTGAATGGGGCCGGATTGAAGAGATTAACCTGACCTATGTTGTTGTTAATATCTGGTATTTGCGGAGAATCGTCCTGCCGATTACCTATTTCATCGAAAATCCTTTTCAAAACTGGACAAGAAACGAAAGCGCGCTGATCGGTACTGCATTTTTCCAGCTCAACTACCACGCACCGATTCCCAGGCTCCGGGAAAAGCTGAAAGAAATACTGGATACCACTCCGCTCTGGAATGGAAAATCATGGGCTTTGCAGGTAACCGATACGCAGGGACAGCTTATGGTTGTTCGCGCATTGATGTCGGCCCGCAACTCGGGTGAAACTTTTGACCTGCGCTGCCTGGTTCGCGAGAAAATGATTGAATTTATCGTGCAGGAATATCCCGAAGCATTGCCTTCCACACGCATTGAGGAACAAAAAAAGCAAGTTCGCATCACAGATACGGGTTTATAAAAAATTGGCCTCCGAAATTTCGGGAGGCCAGTCGATGTTTACTACTCACCTAACTCAATTTAACTTAATGGAGTTCTCTCTGATTGTAAAGGCAGTTTAAAGGCCCGCGAAAGCAGGCACATTGCTTACAATGCAAAGGAGTTAAACCAGGGTTAAAGTGGTGTTAACACGGAATTAAAAGTCAATTAAAAAGGCGGGAAACGCACGATAAACGTTGTCCCTGAGCCTGGTGCAGATTCCACATCGATTGTTGCGCCCTGCATATTGATAATGCGCTTGGTAAGTGCCAGCCCAATCCCATAGCCCGCTTTGCTACTTGTGGCGTCGCTGCGGTAGAATGTATCAAAAATGTAAGGCAGCTCAGCAGCGGCTATCCCCACTCCCTGGTCTTTGAAGTTAATGCGGATGTAATTGTTCACGATTTCCAGTGAGACATTTACCGTTTTATCGTCCGAATATTTACATGCATTGTCCATCAGGTTGACGAATGCAGTGCGGAGCAGGCTTTCATCTCCGAACCTTTTCAGCTCCTCTTCGTCGTCCGGGATTTTGTCGTAAGCTACTTTCACCACATATCCCTGGTTCTTTTGCTCCACCGAAGTTTTCGCCTGCCAGAGTACCTCGTCTATCCTGATTTTCTTGAATGAAACCTTAAATGCATTCTCGTCTGTCTGGGCGAGTTCGAGGAGCCGATTGACCAACCCGTTCATTTCCCTGGCTTCGGCCCAGATCCCCTTTAATGCATCCTGGTATTCGCCCGGTGAACGTTCTTTCATCAAACCGAGCTCTGCTTCACTCATGATCAGCGCGAGGGGTGTACGCAGTTCGTGCGAGGCGTGGGAAACGAAGTTCTTTTGAGCTACAAATGCGATTTCCAGTCTGGTCAGCATCTGGTTGAAGGTTTCTGCAAGCAATGCCAGCTCATCTTTTTCCCTTCCCACTTTTACTTTCTCGTGCAGGTTACCTGCTGAAATGTTGTTAACCTGAGCAATAATGTCGGCCACGGGCTTGATCGCATCATTGGAAAACTGCCAACCAGCGACTGCTACCAAAATGAGCGAAAGCAGCCAGCCGATTACGAGGATTTCGCGCAGCCTGTTCAGCTGGTTCATTCCGAGGGTATCATCGGCAATGATCACCACGATCCAGGGTTTGCGGTGATCCTGCAAAATGTGCCGGATCACAATCACTTCCTTATTCTGGTATTTGGTCTTGATTTCTTTTCCGCCACGCGCATCGGCCAGGGTAGCTTTGGATATTTTGAGATCTTCGGCCCCGCTCATGTAGATCACCGAGTCGGCACCATCGTAAATGGTGATTTCTTCGTTCAGGAGAATGGTCTTATTTTCCTTTTCAATTTTCTCAATATCCGCCTTGCTGATCCCGTTACTCGCCTCCACCAGCTGGGCGATCGTCTGCGCCCGCTCGTTCAGAAATGAGTAAAACTGCTTCTCCCTGTACTGATCGTAAAAAAAGTAGATCGCCACACAGAAAAGCGCCATAATAGAGCCCACCAGCATGGTGAACATGAGCGTAAGGCGGGCCTTGATGTTCATTCTTCCTTGAAAATATATCCCATTCCAACTACGGTGTGGATCAGCTTGTTGGGATAATCCTTATCTACTTTTTTTCTCAAAAAGTTAATGTACACGTCAATTACATTGGTACCTGTATCAAAACGGATATCCCAAACCTGCTCGGCAATATCGACCCGCGATACTACCCGGCCGCGGTTGCGCATCAGGTATTCCAGCAATGCGAATTCCTTGGCGGTAAGATCAATGCGGTTACCCGACCTGCGCGCAACTTTTTCGTCCAGGTTCAGTTCCAGGTCGGCAATGGTCAGTACCTGGCTGGATTGTTCCCGCGTGGTACTGCGGTGCGCGAGCACTTTCACCCTGGCGATCAGCTCCCTGAATTCAAATGGTTTTACGAGATAATCGTCGCCACCAGCTTCAAAACCATCGAGTTTGTCGTCAATAGTACCCAGCGCGGTCAGGAAAAGAATGGGGGTGGAAAGCCCGTCGTTCCGCAGCTGCCTGGCTAGATCGTATCCGTTCAGGAGCGGGAGGTTCACGTCGAGAATAATTACATCGAACCTGTAATTGGAAGCCATTTTCTTGCCTACCTGGCCATCATAAGCCAGCTCAACTTCCCAGGATTGCTCTTCAAGTCCCCTTTTCAGGAAACCGGCCAGCTTCGGCTCATCTTCAACGACTAGAATTTTCATAGGAATGGTAAAAATTTATAACCCCAATGTCGCACACATTTTTACTTAAAAAAAGGCTGACCGAAATATCGGACAGCCTTTTTGTCTATATCCACACCATTGGATGTTCGCAACATTTTGATTGGAACAATCCATTATAATGCAAAATATAAATTTTAAACAACAAATGCGATGCAACTTTTACTTTTTACAAAATTTTATGCAAGTATCAATAGTAATCTGCACCCTGATCAAAGTCTGAACGGTCGTTGTACGCACCAAAATCATCGTCCTCTTCCAAACGCATTCCTTTCACTGCCTTTTTGATCAGCCCAATCTGTCCGGCGTGGTAAACATCGTGCTGTATGATCCCGTGAATCAATGTATAATAAGAGTAATCCCGCCCCGGCACAAAATCTTCCAGGAAGCTATCGCTTTCAATCTTTTCCAGTTCTGAGATCAGCTCTTCCTGTGACAGGCTCAGCTCCATCTGGATCGCCTCCCATTCAAAATCGTCCACAACCGGGAATTTCTTCCAGTCTTTATCCTGTGTTTTAATATCAAATTCGGCATCACCCTGCAACTTGCGGACGGTGAAAATCCGCCAGGTGGTCATGTGGTACACGATCTCCGCAATCGAATGCGTGTTGGTACTCAACCTTGCCTCCGCCATTTTCGGGGTAACATCCCGCAAAGCCTCCACTACCGATGGCCCGTACCAGGCTTCTTCACTTTCATAGGTATCATTAAGAACATCTATGATCCTCAAAATCTCTTCTTTTGTTTCCATATCTATTATTTAATGCAAGGTGCTGCTGGTTCTTTTGAAACCAAAGATGGCAAATAATGCCTTCTCCTTATTTACGAAGATCCATTTTTGTTAATCCAGCAAGACTTGCCTTTGCACCGTTTCATTATTCGTTTTTTTACAACAACATTTCTGTGCCCGCCGGTTGCTAATGCGTTATTTCTGCAAATAAACTTCTTTACAACCAATTTCTGAATATTCAGGTCATTGCTCCAAAGAGGGCTGAACAAGCCAAAAAGTTGAATATGCAACGCTCCTGAGTAAAATGTTCAATTTCAAATTTCGTTTAATTATTAAATTTAAATGTTAGACCCAAAATGTTAAAAAAAGCCTCGTTATTCCTTCTGATAGCTGGCCTCGGATTGATTTCATGCTCAAAAGACCCTATTAGTGACCTGTCAACTGAAGAGTCTCTGGTATATGTTACCAATCATGATCAGGCAGCCAATTTTACGCAGTATAAAACTTTCAGCATTGTTGACTCCGTGCTTGTCGTCGAAAATAACCGTCCGAAAACAGCGTTGACTGACCTGGACAGGGATGTTTTGAACCGGATCATCACCAAAATGCAGGGCCTTGGCTATAAATACGTCAGCCCGAAAAGCAACCCGGATGTGGGTATCAATGTAAGCTGGATTACCAATACTTACCTGAATGTAGTTTCCCAACCGCTCTCGTCCTATTACGGCGGCTACTGGGGTGGAGGCTACGGATATGGTTATGGATACCCCAGCTATTACAGCTATTATGAAACAGCCGAAAACTACTGGCTGATTTCGATGCTGGATTTCAAAAATCCAAACACTGCCAATAAGACTTTCAATGTAATCTGGGACGCTCAGATCAGGGTCGCGGGGATTGGAGAAAGGCAGTTTGTCGACACCATGGTGGATTCGATTTTTGGCCAGTCAGGATATTTAAAGATTAACTGAAAATGAAAAAATTAATCATAGCAGCCTTTCTTTTGGGCGGTTTAGTGCCTGCTTTTGCGCAGGATGCGCCCAAACTTTATACATTGCCTTCGCCTTTTGAACGGTACACGCACTATTTGGCAACACTCCGGTTTGCAGGAGCAATGCCCCTGGGTTCGTTCGCCGACTCGTACATTGACAAAGCTTCGTTTCAGAATGCATCCATTTCCATTGAATGGGTTTTAAGAAATTCACCTATATCAATTGGCGGCGAGATCGGATCTACCTATTTCCAGAAGCGATTGCCGCGGGCTTTGTATCAGAGTGGAAACGAGACGATTTCAGCAGTGCAAACGCGCACTTTGTCGCAATACCCGGTAGAGCTGTTTGGTAACTACCATTTCCTGGGAAAAACATCGCGTATCCAGCCTTACGTTCAGGTGAGCGGCGGTGTTAGTATTCTTGACAATGTGCTTTATTACGGCAGCTTGTCGTCGCAACACCAGAAAATAGCACCCAAGTATGGTGTTGGGCTCGGCTCTAAATTCCTTTTCAAGCAAGACGGATCGGTGGGTATGGATGTGCGGGTTAAATACGACGGCACAGCTTACAAACATGACTATATTGAAAAAGGAGTGTCGTCAGTAAATGGTTCGATAGGCATTTTCTATCGTTGGTGGTAATCATCAGATTGTGGTACGTAAAAACAAAGTTTTGTCAAAATCATTTTTTCTTTGGGCCTCGGGAATATTCATTTTTCTGGCTGGTTCCGGGCTATGGGCCTGGAACCGCTTTGGGCCTTCCAATAACCGCCATTACCCGGAGAGTACCAGGGATTTTCCGGTTGCAACTACAATAGATTCCTCTTCGACTGCCTGCGATCTCGTGGTACGCAGATACCGACAGATCGGCTCTGAAATGCAGTTTGAGCTCGCGGCAAATGTCGGCGGGCTTGCTCCCTATCATGTAGAACTGACCCAATCGGGCAAGGTTCAGCGATTTGCAGACGTGCCTCACCGATATGGTACGTGGCTTACCCTCCCCCAGGTTGATCTGAATGCAGGTGAAGCAAACATTAAAGTGATCAGCCTTGGACAACCCGGATGTGAGACCACTGCTTCTTTCAAATTCGACGAAGCAATCAAAAATGAAATCCCGGATATTTCTCAATGGATCCGGCACGGAAGCAAGGATAACTGGCTCGACGTGCGGCCGGTGTTAAAAGATGGAAAGCTCTTTCTCAAAGATTTTGCCAATTACCAGGACGGCCGGACTAAGGTGATTATGATCGACGGAATTGGTGTGAATGGACTGGAAAACGGGATCGAAGTAAGGCCGGGATACCTTTATTCCATTACTGCCCGCTGGATCGACGCACCTTATAATGATTGGTGGAATGAACTGAAAAACCGCACATTGCGCCAGCAGAATATCTGGATTTCGGGCAAAGTCTCAGAACAGACTAAGTCGTCATTGACCAGGATCAATATTCCGGACTGGTTTGCTCCTCCACGCGGATTGAATGTTACTTTTGATACAAAATTCCCTGAATTTGAACCTGTTAAAAACAAGATTGTCGCACAATTCAGGGTAAATGACTTTGTTCCGGCGGAAAACTATTACAAACGCGGGATTGGTTATCTTTTTAATACTGAAAAAGAGTACCCGCCTAGCAAGCTGCATTACACAGCTACGCCCAACTACTTCGCCGATCAGGATGATAAATGGTTTTCGCAACTCAGTAAACAGGAAGTAGAATCACGGGCAGGAGTTCCGGGCTTCGGTGTTTATGCATTTGACTTTGAGTTCTGGAACCAGAAGTATTCTCCCGAGGTGAAACAGCGCCTGTTTTGGTTTGCAAATGTGATCAAGAAAAATCATCCTCAAATGTACCTGATGGATTATTGGGGCGGCGGCGCTTACACCAATCCGCACATCAATACAGTAGGCGGCGCTAAGCCGGCAGACTTTTACAAAGATTACCAGGAGCCAAAATCGAATAATACCAATTTCGACGTAATGCCAAGCGGAGAAAGCCTGCGAACTGTATTCAACACGGTTCCCATTGACGTTTATTCGAAATCAATGTTCCCGATGGACGAGAAGGGTAACTCGCCCAATAATTTCGTATTGTTATCTGCCACGCACTCGCAGCGCATTAACAAGCAGATACCCTATCAGAAAAACAACAAATTTATTTTTTACGGCTGGAATAAGTACCAGCCTTTATACAAAGATCCCATTAACCCCTGGAACTACCAGCTTACCAACCCAAAAGGCGAGCTGATCATGAACCAGCTGGAATTAATGCCTGCCAGCCAGGCACTGAGCTTGTCGCTCTTCTCGCTGGTGTTGTTTGACGGTTATTACCTGTGGCAGGACAGTGCGCCGGTAGGCAACGATCCGAATGCATATAAATTAGGCAAAGACAGCTGGGGCTGGGGATATGAATGGCATGCAGCAGATGGAAAAACGCCTGAGAGTGAAGTAGGTAAAAACATGACCAGCGGCGCACCGATGTTCTGGGACTTCCCTACTGAATACTATATGCTGGGCAACTGGATGGCCAAACAGGTGGAAGATGTGATTACGGGTGGGATTGTCAAAGATCTTGCATTTAAGTCAAATGGCGGCTGGAAACAACCTAAGAAGGAACAGGCGCTGCTCGCCATTGAAAATAAGGAGCCTTTTATCACCTCTGTGGTAAATGGTAAGCAAATCGCCGTACTCGCAGTCGACTGCTTCCAGTCACCTAATGCGAACAAGGTAGTGCAGGTACGCCTGCCCGATGGAACTGAAACGTCCATCGAGCTATATGGTAACTGGCCCTCGCTTTACCGGGGGACTTTGAAATAATCAGGATACTTTGATATAGCTGCCTAGCCATTTCAAATGCGTACCGTATTTGTGCATGATCTCCTGCACCGGCGGGTCTTGCATATGTCCAAGGAATTCGACCAGGAACCAGGTTCTGAATGCTGCTTCGCCTCTCAGCGGCCGGCTGTCAATCTTGGTAAGGTTGATCCCGCGATCATTAAAATCTTTCAGGAACTCATAAAGTACGCCCGGCCTGTTTGTGTTGGGCAAATTGGCGATGATGGTGGTTTTGTCATCGTCGCTTTTGATGTTTACAAAATCTTTTGCAAGAATCAGGAACCGGGTTCTATTCTGGTCACTGTCTTCAATATTATCAAAAAGCGTAGGTACCCCGAAAAGCCTCGCCGAGATCGAGGAGCAAATTGCTGCCGCGTCCGGTTCTTCTGCTGCCATTTTCGCAGCTTTTGAAGTTGATTCCACCGGGATCAGCTCTACATTCAAACCGTCGAGGTACTCGTTTATAAATTTGCCGCATTGCCGGAATGCAATGTCTTTGGAATAAATTCGCCTGATATCTTTCAGGCTGTCAGACTGAGAGGCAAAAGTGAAATGTACTTCCAATAGCACCTCGGCGACAATGGACAGGTTTTTTTCACGCAAAAAGTCAACCGTCTCAATAACAATCCCTTCCTGGTTATTTTCAATGGGCACTACGCCAAATTTGGCCCGGCCGGTTTCCACACTTTCAAAAACAGAATGGATCGTAGGCAAAACCATGTATTCGCTCATTCCGCCAAAACGGCTCTCGGCTGCCTGATGCGTGAAGCTGCCTTCCGGTCCGAGATAAGAGACTCTTTCCGGCAGTTCCAGATTTCGTGATACTGCAAAAATCTCGAAAAATATGGCGTCAATCGCCTGGCGCGTCAGTAGTCCTGTGTTTCGTTTTTCAAGCCTGTCAAGAATCTGTTTCTCTCTTTCGGGGCGGTAAATAATGGATTGAGACGAACGTTTCAGCTCACCCACTTTCTGAACGAGCTCCATTCTCTCGTTTAAAATGGTCAGCAGCTGATCGTCCAGTGAGTCAATCCTGTTTCTTAAATCCTGTAATTCCACAGATGATATTGTAAAATGATTGGTAATGGTATCTGTTATCCGGCCAGCGCGAGTTCCTCTATATTCTTCTCGATTTTCAGATTATCGATAATGAAGCGCTGTCTTTCGGGTGTGTTCTTGCCCATAAAATAGCCCAGCAGCTTTTGAATAGAGGTTTCTTTTTGCAGGATAACCGGCTCAATGCGCATATCTTCTCCGATAAACTTTCCGAATTCTTCCGGGGATATCTCGCCCAGACCTTTAAATCGGGTAATTTCCGGCTTGCTGCCCAGCTTTTGGATCGCGTATTGTTTTTCTTCGTCACTGTAACAATAGATAGTTTCCTTCTTGTTACGCACCCTGAAAAGTGGGGTTTCCAAAACAAAAACATGTCCGTTACGTACCAGGTCCGGGAAGAACTGCAGGAAGAATGTCATCAATAGCAGACGGATATGCATTCCGTCTACATCGGCGTCGGTGGCAATGATAATGCGGTTAAAACGAAGATTTTCAACTCCATTCTCAATATCCAGCGCGTGTTGAAGCAAGTTGAATTCCTCATTTTCGTACACGATCTTCTTGGTGAGGCCAAAACAGTTTAATGGTTTCCCCCTCAAACTAAACACCGCCTGGGTCTGAATATTTCTTGACTTTGTAATGGAGCCGCTCGCCGAGTCGCCTTCTGTGATAAACAACGTTGTTTCGTAGCGGAGGTCATTTTTAAGGTCCGTCAAATGCAGCCTGCAATCCCTGAGTTTCTTGTTGTGCAAATTGGCCTTTTTGGCGCGGTCGTTTGCAAGTTTTTTAATACCCGCCAGTTCCTTCCGCTCCCGCTCCGATTGTTCAATGCGCTTTTTCAATGCATCCCGCGATTCCGGGTTCATGTGCAGGTAATTGTCCAGCCGTTCTTTCACAAAATCATTCACGAAAGTCCGCACCGTAGTACTGTTCGGATCCGGCGTGATGGTATTGGATCCCAGTTTTGTTTTGGTCTGAGATTCAAACACAGGCTCTTGCACACGTATCGCGATCGCCGCACTGATGGAGGAGCGGATATCTTCCGGTGCATAGTCTTTCCCGAAATGCTCACGTACTGCTCTCACCACAGCTTCCCGGAATGCGACCAGGTGCGTACCACCCTGCGTTGTGTACTGTCCGTTCACGAAAGAATAATATTCTTCTCCGTACTGGTTACCGTGCGTCATTGCAAACTCGATATCCTCTCCTTTCAAATGAATAATCGGATATCGTATCGATTCAGCGTCGGTTTTGCTTTGCAGCAGGTCCATCAGACCATTTTGCGAGATGTATTTCTGACCATTGAAATTGATAGTAAGACCTGCATTGAGATAGCAATAATTCCAGATCATACTATCCAGGTATTGCGGGATATATTTGAAATTCTTAAAAATAGTCCCGTCCGGCTCGAACAACGTGTGCGTTCCGTTACGCTGGCTGGAAGACTCTTCGGCAGATTCTTTCAGCAATGCGCCCTGCTCAAATTCAGCCATTTTAGTCCTGCCATCGCGAAATGACTGTACTTTAAAGTATTGTGAAAGTGCATTCACCGCCTTTGTACCCACCCCATTCAATCCCACAGATTTCTGAAAAGCGCCGGAATCATACTTTCCGCCGGTGTTAATTTTAGATACACAATCCACCACCTTACCCAGCGGAATACCCCTGCCGTAATCTCTTACTTCAACCCTGTGCTCTGAGATTTTAATCTCAATAGTCTTTCCATTTCCCATCATGTGCTCGTCGATCGAGTTATCGACGATTTCCTTCACAAGCACATATATACCGTCGTCCACTGACGATCCATCCCCCAGTTTCCCAATATACATTCCCGGCCGAAGTCGTATGTGTTCCTTCCAGTCCAGGGACCTGATACTATCCTCGTCGTATTGAACGTTTGCACTTTCCATTTTTATAATTATTCTTTTAGTCTTATTTCCGATTTTGAATATTGTATTTTAATAATTTCAGTTTTTTGTCGTTACGCTGTTATAACTTTGCGCAGATAAGGTGAGGCCGATTAATAGAATTTCTTTAAAAATAGGAAAAATCTAATTTACTTTGCTAGCACATACACATCGAAAAACGAAGCTGGCCCGGATTCCAAACTCAAAAATAGTAGTCTAAAAGATAGGTTTCATGGATTTTCAGCATTTCAATAGTACAATAATTCTTCATATGAACAGATTCAGATTTACTAAAAGTTATAAATCGTTATTTCTTTATTTTCTGAGTTTTCTGATATCCCTGCCTGCGATCTCACAGGTAACCCCCACAGCTCCAACAACTACTGCGCCTACTTCCCAGGGAACACCGGGGGGCGCACAGCAAAGCGGACCAAGAGGCACAACAGGAAACGCGCCGGGTAGTACAACCGGCAATTCGAACAGTCCACAGTCCGCTAATCCGCAAAGTGGCAATCAGCAAACCGGAAATCAGCAAAATGCCGCCAATCAGTCCAACGATAATGGGAAAAATGCACAGAACCAGAATGGACAAAATGGCGAGCAAGGCAGCGATCAAAGCAAGGTAAACACATCCACTACGACTGAGCTGACCCCCGCAGAACAGGAAAAAGAAGCATTTCGCCAGAAAATCTACGGGTACTCGATTTTTGCTAATAAAAACCTGGATCCAATCCCTGATTTACAGGTTGCTACACCAACAAACTACATCGTTGGTCCTGGTGATGAGCTTAATATTTACATCTACAACTACGCAGAAAGCACTTACGAAGGTGTTGTAAATAAGGATGGAAATATCCTGATCCCGCGTGTAGGACCTGTTCAGGTAGCAGGGCGTACCATTGAGGAAATCAGAAAGATCCTGATTGACAAATTTGCAAAGTTTGTGCCTGGTCTGCTCGGATCAGGCGGAGAAACTGCACGAACCAAACTGATGGTAACGCTAGGCAATATTCGTTCAGTAAAGGTGTTTGTGACCGGAGAAGTAATCAATCCAGGCACTTACGAAGTATCGTCTCTTTCTTCTGCATTCAATGCACTGTACCAGGCAGGCGGACCTAATGAAATTGGATCTTTCCGCGATGTGCGCGTTGTGAGGAACGGAAAAGTGGTATCTCACATGGATATCTATGATTATCTTGTAAATGGTAAAATTGAAGGAGATATCCGCGTTCAGGACAATGATAATATTGTAGTAGGATACTACCTGAAAAGAGCAGAAATCACCGGTATGGTGAAACGTCCGGGTATATATGAACTGAAACCCGAAGAGAAGCTGGGTGATGTTCTTAAATATGCAGGCGGATTCCAGGACAAAGCATACCGCGCCAGACTTAAAATCCAGCGTATTACCTCCAAAGAAAGAAAGTTGCTGGATGTAGCGGAAGGCAACTACGAGAACTTTGACGTTGTTACCGGCGACTCCATTTCTGTTGGAACTGTACTCGACCGGTTTGAAAACATTGTGACCATTGAAGGTGCGGTGATGCGTCCTGGTGAGTATTCGCTGGACAACAGCCCGTCTTTGAAAGTATTGATAGAAAATGCACAGGGATTGCGGGAAGATGCATTCATCGGCCGGATCAGCATCCTGCGGACCAGGGACGACCTTACCTTGCAAAACATTTCCATGAACTACACTGATCTGATCAACAACGTAGTTCCCGACCTGATCCTTACCCGGCTTGACCAGGTAATTGTGCCGTCAAAATTTGATATGGCGGAATCGGCTTATGTGAGTGTGGAAGGTGAAGTTAATAATACCAAAGTCGGTGTGAATGAGGGTAAATTCCCTTATACATCGGAAATGACACTGGAAGATGCATTAGTACAGGCAGGCGGCCTTAAAGAATCGGCTTACACGACGGAAGTTGAAGTGGTAAGACGTAAACGTAACGGAGTGGCGGGAACTGCAAATGCGCAGATTTCAGAAGTCTTCAAATTTGACCTGAACCGCGATTTGTCACTCAACAGCAAAGCAACAAATTTCAGACTGCTGCCATTTGACCAGGTTATTGTTCGTAAATCTCCTAACTATGTAGAGCAGCAAACTGTTTTTGTAGAAGGAGAAGTGCTTGTAACAGGTCCGTATACGATCATTAATAAAAATGACAAGATCAGTGACATCATCAAGCGGGCAGGCGGGTTAACCGAACTGGCTTATCCCGAAGGAGCCACATTGCTTCGCCGCACGATCGTCCGTGACCTTGAACAGCCTACCGACTTTGACCAGGCCGCGATTACCGAGCAGAGCATTAAAAAAGGCACGATACTGGGAGATCAGCCTAATGTAAAAGAGGAAAAAATAGGGATTGTTTTAAAGAACATTTTGAAAAATCCGGGATCATTTGAAGATCTGATCGTACAGGAAGGCGACATCATCCGCATACCAAAACGCCTGGAAACTGTTCAGGTGGCTGGATCCGTACTTTATCCTACTACCGTGAAATACGGCAAGGGAATGTCATTTACGGACTATATTTCACAATCGGGCGGCTTTACGGTTCAATCGTTGCGGAAAAGCTCGTACATTAAATACCCGAATGGAAATATTGACCGTACAAGAAGATTCCTTTTCTTCAACGTTTATCCGAAGGTTGAACCGGGATCGGAGATTTTTGTACCCGTTCGTGCAGCGCCTCAGCTGAACACGCAACAAGCAATATCTACCGCCACAGGCTTGCTAAGTTCAGTAATGGGATTAATAGTAACAGTATTGGCTTTTCGCTCAATTAGATAATGGCTGAAACACTCACACCCCCTCAAAGGCAACAAATTCCTGACGATGAACTATCTCCAAAGGAAGTTGTCGCAAAGGTGATCGTTGTGAAGGATGCGATCCTTCGTAACTGGCAAATGATCCTGCTTCTGCCCATTATCGGCTTCGGGATCGGGTATGCTATGGACACTTACATTAAGAAGGCGCCCAAGTATGAAGCAAATGTTGTTTTCAACTTAGGTGGAGGAAGCCAGGCTTCGGGGCTGGGCGATATGGCCGGGTTACTCGGACTTGGAACAACTCCTGACGCGAACATCTTTACCGGTGAGAACTTCTTCTATTTTGTTAAATCTCGTCCGGTACTGGAAAGGAACCTGATGAAGGAAGTGGACATTCATGGTCAAAAGGAGATTTTTGCCAACTTCTTTATCGATTCCAGCGGCATCAAAACTTCGGATTGGGAAGAAAGACCTGACTTGCAGAACTTCCATTTTCAGACAAACGACCTGAAAAAGCTAGACAGGAATTCAAGGATTGTATTAAACGAAATTGTTAAGAAAGCGGCAGAGGCCACAGAGATAGCTTCGCTTGACAGAAAATCATCTTTCATCGCATTATCGACGCAGATGGAGAATGAAGCACTGGCAGGGCTTTGGGTAACTACGCTCCTGAAAACGGTAGAAGAAATGTATACCGAGAACCAGACGCAGAAAACAAGAAAAACACTTCGCCTGCTTCAACACCGCGCCGACTCCCTGGCCAGGGTACTCGGAATTGCTGAGCACAAACTGGCGAAGCAAATGGATTACAGCACGCAGATTATGCTACCAGAGGCGAAAGTTTCTACCAATAGCATGGAGCGCAAATCAACATTCCTGCAGCAGCTTTATTACGAAGCAATGGCAAATGCAGAGAAAATGCAGATGTCACTTGTTCGGGAGGCGCCTTTATTTACAGAAATCGAAGGTATCAAGGTGCCTTTGGATATGAAAGCAGAAGACAAGCGGAATGCTAAGATCGGCGCATTGTCGGGCTTACTGATCGCATTGATATTTACCTATTTAAGAACAGTATTCAGTACTCCTGCTACCACGGTTAAAGTAGAGAGAGCGTAAAAAATGGCGGCGCAACACACAATTACAATCAAAGCAGGCGGTTCTGAAAAGGACTATTGGAAAGATCTCTGGATGCACAGACAGCTTTTGTGGATCTTGTCTAAGCGAGATATCTCTGTCCGTTACAAGCAAACACTGCTTGGCGTAGCGTGGAGCGTACTTCGTCCTTTTATGACAATGACCGTTATGGTTTTTGTGTTCAGCTATGTTGCTAAAATCGACAGCGATCCAGGTATACCTTATCCGTTAATGGTTTTGAGCGGACTTACAATCTGGACTTTCTTCTCAAATACATTTCAGCAGATCAGCAATAGTATCCTGCTTAATTCAAACCTCGTATCAAAGGTATATTTCCCGAGGCTGCTGATGCCGCTCAGCTCCATTGCAGTAGGATTTGTAGACTTTCTGATCGCGTTAGGCATTTTCATCGTACTTACTCCATTCTTTGATTATACGATAAGCTGGCAGATCATATATATTCCTTTCTTCATTATACTTACATTTATTACATCAATGGGCTTCGGTCTGTTTTTCGCGGTGCTCAATGTGCGCTTCCGTGACATCGGTCAGTTGATCCCGTTCCTGATTCAAGTGGGGATGTACATATTGCCGGTAGCTTACCCAAGCTCACTTGTCAAGGATACCTGGTTTGAAAAGTATTATAATCTAAATCCCCTGGTGGGCATTATCGGTGGTTTTCGCTGGTGTTTACTGGGAGAAAAATCGTATTTCAATCCACAAAGTTTATACTCAACGGTGATCATTTCCTTTTTGATTCTCGTATTATCTTTGATCTATTTTCGAAGAAAAGAGAACACGTTTGTGGATCACATCTGAAAATTACACCTGGGCATGCCTGTAATTGTAGCTGAAAACATCAGTAAGAAATATATCATCGACCACCAACGCAAAAGTGGGTCTTCAAGCCTGCGTGATGTTGTTACGGATACGGTTGAGAAACTATTTCCAAAAAAGAAAGCACAGGATGGTTTTTCTGAAAAAGAAGAATTCTGGGCATTAAAAGATATCAACTTCAGTATCGATCAGGGCGACCGGATTGGTATTGTCGGACACAACGGCGCGGGTAAATCTACCCTGCTCAAAATTCTCAGCCGAATTACCGAGCCTAGTACAGGACAAATCAAGATTGAAGGTCGCATTGCCAGCTTGCTGGAAGTAGGTACGGGATTTCACCCTGAACTGACCGGCCGCGAAAACATCTTTCTGAACGGCGCTATTCTGGGAATGAACAAAAGTGAAATCAGAGAGTCTTTCGACGCGATTGTTGATTTCGCAGGTGTTGAAAAATTTCTTGATACGCCGGTAAAAAGATATTCTTCCGGAATGTACGTGAGGCTGGGATTTGCAATTGCCGCCCACCTTAATCCCGAGATCCTGATTGTAGACGAAGTATTGGCAGTAGGTGATACGGAATTTCAGAAAAAATGTCTGGGCAAAATGCGTGATGTTTCGGAAAGTGGCCGGACACTCATTTTTGTGAGCCACAACCTGACTGCAATACAGGCACTTTGCAACAAAGCATTTTATTTCGAAAAAGGCCGCCTGATAGATCAGGGGGAAACTACCCATATTGTAACCAACTACCTGAGTAAAGTTTCGCACAAGAGCCTTGAAAAGCATTGGGATAATATTGAAAGTGCACCCGGAAATGATCAGGTTCGTGTAAAAAGCTTCAAGCTCTTCCCCGAATATCAGGACGATCTGACCCATATTGATGTTCGTACCCCTATCAATTTCCAGTTTGAATTCTGGAATATGGAGGAAGGCGCAAACCTGAACCTCAGCATGCATTTATATACTTTCACCGGTGAATGCATTTTTAATGTAGGAACACAGTCCGAAAGTTTTGCGAAGGGGATCGTAAGTGCAACTTGCGAGTTGCCTGGCAACTTCCTGAATGACGGTTCTTATGTTGTTTCAATGATGATTGTAAAAGATACCAGTACCGTGCTTTACAACATGGAAGAGGCACTGGTATTTGATATCGAGGACTATCGTGAAAATGTTACCTGGTATGGCAAATGGCCCGGTTATATTCGCCCTCAACTTAATTTTTCCATTCGCCAAACTGAACACGTAGTGAATGATTAACGTCACTAAAACTTTCCTGCCCGACCAGGAAGAGTATATTAAGCACGTCAGGGAAATCTGGGAAAGTGGTTACATTACCAATAACGGCCCGAAACTTCAAACGCTTGAAAAAGAATTAAAGAGGTATCTGGGCGTTGATCACCTATATTTTTGCGGCAACGGAACCATCGTTCTTCAGATCGCGATTAAGGCGCTTGAACTGAAAGGTGAGATTATCACCACACCTTTCTCCTACTGCGCTACTTCCAATGCTATTTTGTGGGAAAACTGCACGCCGGTATTTGTCGATATCGATGCACAAACCTTTAACATAGATCCGT
>NZ_JBHYGF010000595.1:0-23542 GCF_051859145.1 Dyadobacter sp. | reverse complement strand
ACTTCGGCGATCCTGGCTACACACGTTTATGGAAATCCATGCGACGTAGAAGCGATCGAGGTAATTGCCAAAAAACATAACCTCAAAGTTATTTACGATGCCGCACATGCATTTGGGGTAACTTACAAAGGAAAATCGCTCCTTGCATTTGGCGACATAAGTACCTGCAGTTTCCACGCGACGAAGGTTTTTCATTCGATCGAAGGCGGCGCATTGATCTCCAATCATCCCGAGCTCGACAGTAAGCTGCATTTGCTCCGGGCCTTTGGCCACCAGGGTGATGATCTTTATTTGTATGCAGGTATCAACGGCAAAAATTCAGAATTCCATGCTGCAATGGGCCTGGTAAATCTGCCGCATGTTCCTGAAATTATCCAGGCGCGCAAGGAGGTTTTTGATGCTTATGATAGTTTGTTGAACTGGGATGTACTTTATAAACCGGTTATTAACAAAGACATTGAATATAATTACGCATACTACCCCGTCGTGTTTCCTTCGGAAGCAGTGATGTTCAAGGTAATGGATGCGTTACGCGAGCAGGAAATCATTCCACGCCGCTATTTCTATCCTTCACTAAACACGCTTTCTTTCATGCCGCGGCAATTTGCCTGCCCGGTTTCTGAAGATATAGCCTTAAGAGTATTAAGTTTGCCGTTGTATGTCGGCCTCCCCTATTCTGATATAGAGCGGATATCCGGGATTATTAACGGTCATTTATCACCATAACCACATGGTACTTTTTTATTGGCTTACCTTTTTCCTCTTTTTATACGGTGTTGGTTTTGTTGCAAAAAGGATTGCTCAACCATCACTTTCTGAGTGGATCATTACCTGCTTTGTACTGTTTACAGGCACTGTAATCCCAAATGGCTTCCTGCTCTCGGCACTTGATCTCACAGCCAACGTTTACGCCTGGATCTCGGGCAACTTCATTATTTTACTGCTGCAGTACCTGCTCTGGTCCAGGTTGGGGACAGCGCAGCCGGGATATTCCGTACGTGAAATCCTGTCAAGTCGGCTTACTACCTTCAAGCTCTGGACAAGAGAGCTCTCGCCATACCTGAAAACGGTTTTCATCATCATGTTTGGCACGCTGGCAATTATCGGCATTACAAACCTGATCCTGGTGCTGTTTACAGTTCCCAACGAATGGGATAGCATGACAGGTCACCTGAACCGTGCAGTCAGGTACATTCAGCATGGAACAATGGCGCATTTTGGCGGTACCAACTGGAATATGGATACCTATCCCAAAAGCGTTACCGGAATTCAAATATACAGTTACCTGATCAGCGGGAACATTGAAAATGCATTCAAACTGATCCACCACACTTCCTACTACATCACGCTGGTCGCGATATTTGGTATAGCACAGCGCATCGGGCGGAATTTGTCGGCTAGTTTCTTCTGTGCATTGGCTTACAGTATGTTCCTGGATTTCCTGATGCAGGCGGTAACTACTGAAACCGATATTGTAATGACAGCTTATCTAAGCTGCCTGCTTTATTACCTGTTTACCTATTACGGAAACCGGCAAAACAAGTACCTGTATCTTTCCGGAATGGTTTTCGGTATTGTTTTTGGTCATAAAGTTACGTTTGCGTTGCTGCTTCCGCCTGTATTCGTGGTGATGCTTTACGCAGTTTTCATTGCACCGGATTTCAAAACATTCTTCAACCGGTTCTTCAGGCTTGGCTGTTCCATTGCTATTGCTATGCTGGTTTATACCTTTCCAACAGGTTATATCAAAAACATCATGGTATTCGGTCACCCTATCGGCCCGCCGACTTCCCTGAAACACCAGTCTGTGGAACGTGCCGGCCCATTGTCCAACCTGTTTGAGCAGGGCAGCCGGAACGTGGTCAGGTATGCATACGATTTCTTCAATCTGGACGGGATCCGCAATGCCCAATGGGGTTATAATTTGAATACAACCATCAGAAAACCCATCGCTGCGCTGGAAGACAAATTGCATATGCGGCTGGATGAAGAAACTGATTTCTCAATTGTGCCATTTTCAATGCAGCGGCGTTTTGCCAACTACAATGCCAATCCATACTGGGGCGTATTTGGTTTTGCATTGATTTTACCGCTCGTTTTGCTGGTATTAGTTAGGATTTTCAGATCGCGCGTTCACTGGTTTCTGGCAGTAGCATTCTGCCTGCATTTTGCGACACTATCTTATTCTGCGCCTTACGATCCATTCAAAGGGCGGTATTTTATCGAGACGGGCGTTTTTGGCGTTCTATTTCTGCTGCTGCTTTTTTCAAATCACCGTTTGTCCATTATCAAGCCAAGAAGAAATATCTGGAAAGGCTACATTCTTACCATTGTTGTCCTTGCCTGCATTTCCGCTGTCATGGCCGTGTACCTCAATGTGCGCTGCCTGCCTTTACCTGCTTACGGGCACGAGTCGGCACTTACTGCGGATCGCATTGAGTTCCAGACATTCGCCCGGCCGGATATTACTAAGGCATACAAAACCTTTGATTCCATTGTGCCACAAAATGCAACGGTTGCACTGGCCACGATCAATGACGACTTTGAGTATCCATTATATGGTGAGAAACTAACAAGAAAGCTCATCACGATCAATCCTTTTGAACAAGGGTTAAAACCTATCCCCAAAGAAGCTGACTACCTTTTTTATGCAAAAAGTGTAATCAACGACACCAGCAGGATCAAAGCCCTACCTACCGATATCCGGCTGGGCTCTGATACCACGATGACGAACCTGGATGTGAAAGGTCAGGATTATTACCTTCGCAAACTCAAATAGTGTCTCATGACGATTGCTATCATGCAGCCTTATATATTTCCATATATAGGGTATTTTCAGCTGATCAATGCGGTTGATAAGTTCATCATCTATGACGATGTCAACTATATCAACAAAGGCTGGATCAACAGGAACAACATTCTGGTATCGGGAAAACCGCATCTTTTTACCATCCCGTTGAAAGATGCAAGCCAGAACAAGCTCATCAACGAAGTAGAGCTCCTGAAAACAGAAGCCTGGCAGAAAAAACTGCTGAAAACCATACAACAGTCTTATCAGAAAGCGCCCTATTATCAAAAGGCTTTTGATCTGATCGAAGAAATTGTAAATTTAGATGTCAGAACAATCTATGAACTGACCCTGTATGCGCTCCAAAGAACCTGCGCATATATGGAAATTGACACCGAAATCATTCCTTCTTCAACAATCTATAACAATACACACCTGAAAGGACAGGATCGAATTCTGGACATTTGTAAACAGGAAGGGGCCAGACATTATATCAATCCGATCGGTGGCATGGAATTGTACGATAAAAGTAAATTTGAAGGGGAAGGTATAAAGCTCGATTTCATCAAAAGTCTTCCAAGCCCTTACATCCAATTTAAAAATGCTTTCGTACCTTGGTTATCAATAATTGATATCCTGATGTTTAATAATCCCGAGGAAATCAGGGCACAACTGAAAGCACACGAATTAATATAGAATGGCGAAGATCATAATTTTTGGAGTACTAGATACAGCTGAGCTGGCACATTACTATTTGACCCACGATTCTGAGCACGAAATAGTTGCGTTCACGATCAACCGGCAATACATAGAACAAGACACTTTCAAAGGCTTGCCTGTTGTCGCATTTGAAGACGTAGAAACCATCTTTTCTCCCTCCGAATATGCATTTTTCGCACCGATGACCGGCAGGAATATGAACCGGAACCGCGAGGCGATATATAATGAAGCGAAAGCGAAAGGTTACCGGTTTATCTCCTACGTCAGCTCCAAAGCAACTATTTTCGGTAATGAAATTGGGGAAAATTGCTTCATTCTGGAAGACAATACGATCCAGCCTTTCACCACAATAGGCAACAATGTGGTATTGTGGAGCGGCAATCACATTGGTCACCACGGACAAATCAAAGATCACGTATTTTTCACCTCTCACGTTGTCCTGTCCGGACACTGTGTGGTAGAATCATATTCATTTTTCGGTGTAAACAGCACAATCCGCGATTATACCACCATCGCGCAGGGAACATTGGTCGGCATGGCTTCGGCAATAACGAAGGAGACAGAAGAATGGGGAATTTACGTGGGAAATCCAGCCAAGAAGGTGCCTGGAAAACTGAGTCACGAAGCTTACTGATACATTGCTATCTGTGTGGGTATAGTTTGGGGTATCTGAAGTCTGAGAAAGCGATTCTTGTTAATGGAGCAAAAGAAAATTTTATTCGTCAGTCATGACGCGAACCGCGCCGGGAGCCAGCTGCTGCTTTTGCAGTTATTACGGCTTTTAAAAGAACGCGGAGTTCCGATGCATTTGCTGCTTTGCAGTGGCGGAGAGCTTGAAAAAGAGTTTGAAGAGGTCGTGACGATAACCCGGCTTTATCAAAACTATAAAGTAGCGCCACATCCGTTTACCGGAAAGCTTCTCAAAAAGGTAAAGCTTTATAAATATTACGAAGAACACACTACTCAAAAAGGCAATGACCGCCTGGTTGCCGAGCTGGAAGCACAGAATATCGGGCTTGTTTTCGTCAATTCCATTGCCAATTCAGGTGTTTATCATGATTTCCTGACTTTTCTCCACAATGTCCCGCTGGTACTTTTTGTACACGAGCTTGCAATGTCGGTGAAAATGTATTCGCACGAAAAACACCTGAGCTTCCTGCTCCGCAAAACAGACCACCTGATTGCAGTATCTCACGCGGTTGCAAATTATTACGTTAAAAAATACGACTTCCCGCCTGCGCGCGTAAGCACATTCACGCTGATCGACCACGAGCATATTGATCAGAAGCTCCGCTCAGTGCAGCATGATATTCTTGAAAGAACCTATAAAATACCCCAGGATGCCATCGTAATCGGCGGCTGCGGCAATGCGGAATGGCGCAAGGGAAATGATATATTTAACTGGATCGCAAAAAGGGTTATTCATAAAACAACCCCGCTTCCTGTATACTTTGTATGGATCGGGGCCGGACCGCAGCACGAAATCTATGAGCTGATCGAAAGCGATATCCGCTTAATGGGGCTGAGCGACCGGATTATCCTGGTGCCTCCCACTCCATTTGCATTGGATTACATCAACCGGTTTGATGTACTGCTGCTCAGTTCCAGGGAAGATCCTTATCCCCTGGTAGTATTGGAAGCTGCATTGCAGGAAATACCTGTTGTGTGTTTTGAAGATGCCGGCGGCGCACCTGAGCTGATCGAGAGCGATGCCGGCTTTGTGGTACCTTATATGGATATTTCAGCAGCTTCTGATGCGATTATCCAGCTGGTACTCGATCCCGCATTGCGGGAAACATTGGGCAGAAAAGGTCGGCAAAAGGTATTGGAAAGGCACAATACCGAGAAAAGTGTCGGCAGCATCGAAGCCATTATTCAAAAGTATCTACCTTTACAGGTTTCGGAAAAGCACAATCAATGACCATTGCCTTTACCATTTGTTCAATCAACTATTTAGCGCAGGCCAGGACCTTAGGGGATTCCCTTCGTGCGACCAATCCCGACGTCAGGTTCTTCATCGGACTGGTTGATTTATTGCAGGGTGTATCTTTTGACGACTTGTACACACCCGCATTCCCGATGATCGAAATTGACAAGATCGGAATCAGGGATTTTCAGGAAATGGCTGACAGGTACAATATTACAGAGCTGAATACCGCAGTAAAACCATTTTACTTTACCTATTTTTTCAAACATTATCCCGAGGCGAAGAATGTAATCTACTTCGATCCGGATATTATCGTATTTCAGCCGCTTACGGGACTGCTTGCATCGCTGGAAAAAAGCGACGCGGTACTTACCCCGCACCTGAACTCTCCCATTGAAGACCGGCTCACGCCAAACGAACTGCACCACCTTAATACAGGGATCTATAACCTGGGGTTTGTTGCATTCCGCCGCAGCGAGATCAACTCTGAATTCATTGCCTGGTGGGAGGAAAAGCTTCGTTATGAATGCCTGATTGATCTTTGCAACGGCCTTTTTGTAGATCAGAACTGGATGAATTTCCTTCCCGTATTCGTTCCAAAAACCCACATAGAAAGAAATCCAGGCTACAATGCAGCATACTGGAATTTGCATGAAAGGGTGTTTTCAAAAAAGGATAATACCTTTTTCGTCAACGAAAATAATCCTCTGATTTTCTTCCATTACAGCGGCTACGATCCTGCCAAGCCGGATATACTGTCCAAGTACCAGGACCGTTTCGAACTAAGTGAGCGGCCGGATCTTACAGAATTGTTTGCATTATACCGCGACAGCCTGATATCCAACGGGAATGCTTATTACCGCAAATTTGAATGCGCGTATATCAAGCCAGCCCCGGTGCGTCGCTATCAGCGGGTGCGCAAATTTTTAAAGATGCCGATCAACTATGTTATTGATCAGCTGGAAACATTCTGATGAAAGAGCTTGTATCGGTTGTCGTCCCTATCCTGAACCCCGCGATCAATCCCACGGAAGAAAAGATCCTGCATAACACATTGGAAAAGCTGGAAAAATACCCGCTTATTTTCATTACGTATGAAGGAGCCGATCTGTCGATCGTGAAAGAGCATGATGAGGAAATAGACGTCATTTATTTCCCTAAGCCTTATTTCGAATCACGCAATAAACTGGCTTCACTGTTCTTATTGGAGGATTTTTATGACCGGTTCAACTGGTGTGAGTTCCTGCTGATCCACGAGCTGAATAGCTGGATCGTAAGGGATGAACTCTATTACTGGTGCAAGCAAGGTTACGATTACATCAAAGCGGGACCTTACTTTGGCGGCCAGCAGTCAGTTTCTGACAATGTCGTAAAAAGGCTATCAGGATTGAATGCAGAGGAGAAAATAATATTCGGAAAAGGTTATGCGGATAATGGGCTCTACCTTTGTCGTATAGAGCGGATGACAAAAGTGCTGAAAAGCAAGCGGAAAGAAGCTTATCAGTACCGTCACGATGAAATACTGGCGAATGCAGATTCTGTTTTCTGGGAGTTGGAGGCAAACAGGTTTTGGCCGCATTTGCGCAAGCCTACCCACGTTGTCCGCAACCATTTTGTACAAAATGCATTCAACCAAAAAAATGGAAATGCATTACCATTTGCATTGACGGGCATATCCAGGGCCAATATCCAGGAATTGCCTTATTTTCAAACAATGCCGGAAGCCGATTGAAATTCATGAATATCACATATACAGTTTGTAACAGAACAAATCTTCCGCACGCGCTTACCCTGGCGGATTCGGTGCAAAAGTTTCAGCCGGGTTCTGTTTTCTATCTTTGCTGGGTTGACAATGCAGCTTTGCCGGAGTTACCTGCCAACATCAGGGTAATCAATATCTCCGACGTAGCGATTCAGGATTGGGATAAAATGGTTGCGAGGTATTTTGACTTCGAGCTTTTGGCTGCCTGCCGCCCCTGGGTTGCGCAGTTTATCCTGAAAGAAAATGCAAACTGTCAGACTCTGACATTCCTTGCTCCCACAGTAGTTTTGTTCCAGTCCACGGAGACTATACTGGATAGCGAAAGCGACTTTTTCCTCACAGCCAACATTCTCAAACCGTTAACACCATCTTCCTACCTTGACGATAAAAGGATTCTGAATATCGGGATGTTCCATTCAGGAAGCTGGACTTTGAGAAACAATGAAAAAACGTTCGAAACACTAACTTGGTGGGCAAACCGGACGTGCGACAGAGCTGCTTATGATCTTTGCAATGGGATGAATATGGACCAGCTCTGGCTCAATTATATACCAGTGTGGCTCCCTAGAACTAGAATTATCAGGCATTCAGGCTGGCATTTCGGAATACAGGCAGTGCTGAACAAAGACCTGTCACTAAGTGCGGGCAAGTACCTGGTAGATAACGAGCCGCTTATTTCAGTTGACTTTGCCGGGCTGACCATTTTTGACCCGATCTGGTCTAATCATTATGGTTTGATCAATAAAAATAACCTTTTCAAAAGCCTGCTGGGTTATTATGAAAAGAGTCTTGCGGGCTACCAGCATCTGGTACCGACGAGCAATGCGCCCATTCCAGGGAAAGTTGCTGACATCAAAAAATACAGGATTGTCCGGAATAATTTGGCTGGAAAATTGAAGACAATCACCACTTATATCGATCAGTTTTAATCAGGAACTATGCATTCTCTGGAACAATACACGCTGGAACTGCGTAAATTCCTGTCAGGCTTAAAGGTTAACCGCGCTATGCTGGCCACGGCAGCAGCGAACTATCCCAAGCTGACCATTATTACGCCTTCCTATAATCAGGCCGCATTTTTGGAACGTACGATCCTGAGCGTACTCAACCAAAATTACCCGAATCTCGAATACATCATCGTTGACGGCGGTTCTACCGACGCAAGTGTAGAAGTGATCAAAAAGTATGAAAAATACCTGACGTGGTGGGTTTCAGAAAAAGACAAAGGCCAGGTTGACGCGATCAATAAAGCATTGAGAAGAGCGACCGGCGATTACATCAGCTTCCAAAATTCAGACGACGTATATTTCCCGGGCACTTTCGAGCGTTTTGGAAAGGCAGCCACCAGCTACAATGCTGATATTCTGTACGGCGATTTATTCATGATTTCAACCGACGACGAGGTAACTGAAATTTTGAAAACAACTTCATACAGCTTTGATTCACAGATTTTGGAAGGAATGCAAATACACAATCAGTCCTTGTTCTTTAGGCGGAAGCTGGTAGAGCAGTACGGATTATTCGACGAAAGCTACCGTTTTGCATTCGATTACGAGTTTGTAACCAGATATACTTCTCATTCGCAAACGACTACAAGAAAGATCGACGGACTGGGCGGAGCGTTGCGCGTGCATGAAGATGCCAAATCGTCGACCATCGCACACGTGGGCGCTGAGGAGCACAAGCGTGTTCAGGAATTGTACATTTCTAGGAACAGTTCGGCTGCGCTCAACAAAATCAAGTATCTTTGGTGCCGGGTTCGTAAAATTGCTTATTTCGTTCTCCGGTCGGATTTCAAATACATTCGTTACAGATTTTCCAGATGAATTGGAGCTTACTCAATGTAGCCAATAATTTTAATTATCTCAGGTACTCCCTGGGCATCGCGATGATGTTCAATGGATTTCCTTTGATATTTTTTATTAGGGATACATTGGGGGTAGGACCTGCCAGCAGCGTTTTTACAGCGATTTTCTTTTCGCTCGCACTGGTGCTGATGGTACCGCCGACTCTGTTCAAGCGACTCTACAAACCCAACGTGATCCTGTTTAACCTGGGTGTCGGCTTTTTGTTAATGGCGCTCTATTACTTTTTTTTCCTGAATTACGTAGGAAAAGCCGTAGCCGATATCGGGAACTTCGTTTTTACGTTTGGTTTCATTATTCTGCTGCTGCATATCCCGAATGATATCAAAGACACCCTGATTCTGGTAGTCTTTCTGATGTCATTTTTCACAAATATTACCCTTGTTTACTCGCTCATTACCGACCCAAACTGGACACCCGGAATGCGCGCCGCGGTAAACTTCGCCAACGAAGGCGCGCAGCCCGGAGGTAACCCGCACATTACGGCACGAAACGGCGTCATTTGTCTGCTCAGTGCATTTGTAATGCTCGGGAACACCAAAGATCTGATTACCAGAATTTTCCTCTTCTTCTCCATTCTGTTCGGGTTGGGAGTAGTAATTCTCTCGCTCGCCAAGTCAAGTTACCTTGGACTTGGAATTGCAGCATTCGCCTACTTCCTCTTCCGGTTCAAGGCTACCGACATTGTTAGCGCAGTTGGAAATGCATTCAAATTCCGCAACTTCGTCTTTATCGCAATCATCCTCGTCGGGATCAACTATTTCCTGAGCCGGTATGGCGATATTCTGAACCTGCTGCTCGGCTATTGGGATGTTTTTCAAGACAGGATTCTGGATGTGATTTTTACGTCGACGGGCGTGCGGCTATCGGAAGAAGCAGATGTGGATTATTCCGCTATGGGCCGGGTAAGCGGCTTCGGAGAATTCCTTGAAACTTTGTTTTCCTGGGATGTTTTCCTGGGACGAGGATACAAGAGCGACTATCTTGACGTGCCCATTTTGGAAGCCTGGGTGGATCAGGGCATTTTCGGATTCTTGTTTTTCGCGAGCTTCAACTTTTTCCTGTTCCTTTTTGCAATCCGTGAAATACGGAAAGCTACTAATGCGCTGAGCACGTTCCTGGCTTTCTTCTTCCTGTCCATGATGGTACTGCTTGTTACCGGCGGAAGGCCCTACGATATCGCATTCTGGTTCCCTTATGCAGTAATGATCCGGTTCCTGGGCATTCGTTACCTTGACAGCTACCAGCAACGGCCGGTTGCGACCAAACTCACCACCGTGTCTACCACTTAATTTTTACATTTTCCCGACCACCAGCTTACAGGCACCTTTGGCAGGTCAAATCATTCTCATGAAAGGCAGAGTTGAACAACTGGATGGACTTAGGGGAATATTTTCGATACTTGTCATCGCCCACCATCACAACGCGTTCAAGGACGCTGACCTTTACAATAACTTCTTTGTAATCAACGCGAGTCTGTTCGTGGATTTCTTTTTCGTTCTCAGCGGATTCGTAATCGCATTGAACTACATAGACCGGATTCGTACAGGCAACGATTTCTTTCAATTTTTGAAAAAACGGTTTATCCGGCTATATCCACTTTTGTTCTTCACGGAGATCGTATTTGTGATCGCAAACCTTGTTGGAGAACAGAGCCCGATGAAAAACGTAGCCAGCCTCGGCCTCTCCTACTACTTTTACACTGCATTCGACGCACTTACTTTCATGGGCTCCACGCCGGTATTTGGTGCGTGGATCAGCAATAATTATCCTTCCTGGTCCATTTCGGCTGAAATGATTTCCTACGTGGTATTCGGACTTGTGATCTTGTTTTTACCCAAATTCAAATACTTCGCTTTTGCGCTGCTTTCATTGATTTCCGCATTATTCATCGTTTCAAGAGGAGAATACCTGCTTGCTTACGATTACGGATTTGTTCGCGGCTTGCTGTGCTTTTGCTTCGGCATTTTCACGCATTTGATTTTAAGTAAAAGAACATTCAGGCTCACAATGCTTGAAATCCCTTTCCTGATCGTCCTGCTGGCTGCTATGTATGCAGTTCACCATCTGGATCTTAACCTTTGGAAACTGGCATTCCCGGTGCTGTTTTCAGCCGGCATTATCATCTTTGCCAGCTCCGACGGCATAGTTACCCGGCTCCTTTCCAGCGCGCCATTTCAGTATTTGGGCAAGATATCCTACTCCATTTACCTCAATCACGCGCTGGTGCTGATTTTAGTCAATGTGGTACTTTTCAGGTTCCTCAAATCCGAGCCTACCAGCCTGATGATTGCCGTTTCGCTGGTTACATCTATTTCCCTTACCATTGCCTATTCGCATTTTACCTACGAATGGATTGAAATGCGTTTTGGGAAATTTTTACGTGACAAATGGAGTTAGATAAGCAGAGATCGAAGCAGCACGCTCGTTCTTGAACTATCAAACCGAACACTTCAAATTAAAAGAAATCATGGCGACTTTCTCAGAACTCATCAATGGAAACAAACCAGTATTGGTAGATTTTTCAGCTGAATGGTGCGGACCCTGTAAAATGATGAAGCCGATTCTCGACGAGTTAAAGGCAGATTTAGGAGATTCAACAACGATTATCAAAGTAGATGTAGATAAGAATAAGGCTGCTGCCAGCGCTTATAAAATCCAGGGCGTACCTACATTGATCGTATTTAAAAATGGCAAACCGATGTGGAGACAATCGGGTGTGGTACAAGCTGCCCAGCTGAAATCGATTATCCAGAAGTATCTCTGACCTTTCACCTAAGACAACGCATTTGGAATCCATTAACAATGCAGATTTCACCGACAGAAAACCTTCGGAATCTGCGTACGAACAAATTACGTTCAACAACTGCACATTTTCCGACTTGTCGGGAATCGATTTCATAGATTGTATTTTCAAAAACTGTAACCTGAGCAATGCACTTCTTAAAAACTGCAAAGTCTCTGATATTCAGTTTATCAACTGCAAATTGCTGGGCGTTAACTTTTCTGAAACAAAAGATTTCGCTTTCGCTGCCAGGTTTGAAGAATGCATTCTTGACTATGCCATTTTTGAACGTAAGAAGCTGAACAAAACGACTTTCAGTAAATGCAAGATCCACGGAGCAGACTTCACGCAGGCTGATCTTTCCAAATGTAAGTTGCACGATTGCGATTTCTGGGACGCGGTGTTCGATAATACCAATCTGGCAGGCCTTGACTTCACCACCAGCAAGAATTTCACGATCGATCCTACTGCCAATAATGTTAAAAAAGCAAAGTTCCTGTCTTCGGACCTGGCCGGCTTACTTACCCGTTTTGACATCATTATCAAGTAGTATTTTGAAGCGATTCTCATTTTTCGTTTCTTGACAAAATCAAATTACAATCCCGCATTATGTCCGTTCAATTGTTCGCCAGTCAGGTATTCACAGGTTCCGAAGTTTTAAAAGACCAGCTTATCCAGATTGTAGAAGGCAGAATAGCAAGCTTGGAATACGCCCAGCCAGATCCTGGCGTAACGCGGGTATCTAATCTGGCGGCCGGGCTTTTCGACAGCCACATCAATGGAGGCGAGCGGTTTTATTTTACAGAACGTGCGGACGAAGAGACAATTGACGATATCTATACGGCCAGTGTAAATACGGGAACTGCGTACGTACTTCCGACACTGATCACTTCTCCGCACACGAACATTCTGAAAGGAATCGAGGCGACGCGGAGCTATATGGAAAAGAATCCAGGCTCGGGCGTACTCGGAATGCACCTGGAAGGTCCTTATCTGAACCCGATCAAGCGCGGTGCGCATCTCACCGAGTTCGTCAGAAAACCGACGAATGCGGAATTAGAGGAGATTATTACTGTTGGAAAAGGGGTAATCCGCCTGATGACAATTGCGCCGGAAATGTTTACCGAAGACCAGATTCAGATGCTCCTTGATTCGGGGATCACGGTTTCGGCGGGACACTCCAATGCAACTTACGACGAAGCTGTAAAGGCTTTTGGGCAAGGGATTCAGCTGGTTACGCATTTATACAATGCAATGTCCGCATTTGGTCACCGCTCTCCGGGGCTGGTAGGTGCTACCTTTGATACAGAATCTGTTTATGCCCCATTGATTATCGATGGTGTGCATTGCGATTTTGGTGCGGCGAGTGTTGCTTATAAAATCAAGAAAGGCAAATTGTTCCTGATCTCGGATGCATTGTTTCTGGGCGAGAAAGTGACCGAATTTAAATGGGGTGAATTTGATGCTTACCTGAAAAACGGGCGGTACACCAATTCGGACGGAAACCTGGCAGGTGCTACCATTTCGCTGTCAGATGCTGTAAGAAATGCAGTTCAGATCGTGGGGATACCTTTGCAGGAAGCGATTGAAATGGCGACGATCCGCCCGGCGAAGGCACTGGGTTTAGCTGATCAGATAGGCAAAATAGAAGTAGGCTATCCAGCTGTTTTTACAACATTCAACGATGATCTTTCGGATTTTCAGGTGTTGAAATACTAGCGATAAAACCAGTTAGAGAATCAGAAGTCCGCCTTCTTTCAGACTTAGCCAGGTAATGCTTTGTCTGAATTCTTCGAAACTTCCCAATGTTGCTGCTTCATCCTGTTTTATGAAATGCTCAATAAGCATTGGTTCAGGATTACTGATCAGCAGTTTTGGGAAGATATCAACAAGCCAGTCCGCCGTGGGTACTTCGGCTTCAATCGCCCATTCTTTCTTTTTGTTGTAAAAAACAAGCTCTGCAATTTCGACAGTTTTCTTGCCACGCTTTTCTTCAAAAACGGCCATTTCAGGTAAGCTTCCCAACCAGACTATAAGTGCATTAGGCCGGGCTGCCGAATCGGGAAGCGCGCTAATGCTCTTTGCAATGTAATTGGGAGGTATCGACGTAACAGGTACCTTGAAGTCAAACCAGCGAGAAAGTGGGAAATCCAGGCAAACTCCGTGCATGTAGTTAAACAGCGATTTCCTTAATCCTTCTGCAAAACGTTCGTGATCAGCCCCGAGCGGATCTTGATGTTCGAGATCATTATTGGCAAACTTTCCATCGTTTGGCCCGATCCGCATTACGTCAAATGCTTCGGGATGCAACCCGACCGGACTGTGCGCGGTCATTGCGAAGCGGTGCCAAAACCCCGATTGCACAATACCCGCTTGGAACAACTGCCTAACCATTTCCAAGGAATCGACTGTCTCCTGTGCCGTTTGTGTCGGAAAACCATACATTAAATAAGCATGTACCATAATACCGGCCTGCGTAAATGCATCAGCTACCCGCGCCACCTGCGCAACTGTCACACCCTTTTTCATTTTTTCAAGCAAACGATCGGAAGCCACTTCCAGCCCGCCGGAAATCGCAATGCAGCCGGAAGCTTTCAAAAGCAAACAAAGATCGTGTGTGAAATTCTTTTCAAACCGGATATTGGTCCACCAAACGACAGTCAGCTTTCGTCTGATTATTTCCAGTGCTAAATCGCGCAGCAATGCAGGCGGCGCTGCCTCATCGACAAAGTGAAATCCATTCTGATCAGTTTGCGCGATGATTCCTTCGATCCGGTCGCACAGCAGAGCGGCTGTCATGGGTTCGTAGCGACGAATGTAATCGAGCGAAATATCGCAGAAAGAACATTTGCCCCAATAACATCCGTGCGCAAGCGTGAGCTTGTTCCAGCGCCCGTCGCTCCAAAGGCGGTGCATTGGATTCACAATTTCGATTACAGACAAATAATCGTGAAGGGGCAAGTCGCTGTAATCCGGAGTACCCGTATCCCGCTGCGCCACATCACGTTCTTTTGCGCTATTGTGGTACACTACCGCGCCATCCACACGCGAGTAAACGCGCTTCATCTCCCCGAGTGGCCTGTTTCCATCAAGGTGATCGAGCAGCGAAAGCAGCGGCGCCTCTCCGTCGTCGAGGCACACAAAATCAATGTAATTGAAAACGCGCGGCTCTCTTAACGTACGTAATTCAGTATTAGGAAAACCGCCGCCCATTGCAATCTTGACAGCAGGATAATGCTGTTTTAAATACTGCCCGCATTTAAACCCGCCATACAGGTTACCCGGGAAGGGCACTGAAATGCACACCAGGTCAGGCTGGTACTGCTGCATTTTACGCGCCAAAACAGCCTTCAAGATCTGCGAGAGCAGGGTATCAGGTTGTTCCAGCGCTGCTTCCATTTCATCAAAGCTTGTCGCCGACCTGCCTAAACGCTCCGCGTACCTGCTAAAACCAAAATGCGGGTCAATCGCTTCCTGGATCAGGTCGCCCAGATCTTCGAGATATAATGTCGCAAGATGCCGGGCTTTGTCGTGAATGCCCATTGTACCAAAAGCCCAGTCCATATCTTCGAGCTGCTGAAAGCGACTGGCTTCGGGAAGGTAACTTCTGTCACAAATGCTGTGCGCGAGCGTCGGATTGTTATTTTTCAGGAAACGGATAACAGGATCTATCGTGCTGATATATTCATCGCGAAGTGAATAAATACGAAAGCTGTTTTCAGTTAACTCCGCATCCGAATCGTCGAGCTGCTGAAAAAGCCGCCTAAGTCCCTTGGCAGAAAACAATTCCAGAATCACATCAATGCCCAAATCGGCCTGATAAGATTCCCGCCCCAGCGTATTCAGAAAACCTTTCAGATAAGCCGTAGCCGGATAAGGTGTATTGAGCTGGGTAAAAGGCGGCGTGATGAAGAGCGTTTTCTGTTGCAAAGCGGCAGTTTCTTTTAATACAAAGTTAAGGTTACCATTGATAAAGAACAGGAATTACCTATTATTGTTCCTTTTTAAATCTTTTACATTCGTCGGCAACACCGGGTATGAAAGTCCTGCCAGAACAGTTTTTAGAAAAGTACCTTCAACTGATTGATTTTGACTTGTCACTTGCGTTTGACGAAGTTCAGAATGCCAGCCTTTCTCCCAACAGCTTCACATTCTACACATCGGTAGCAGTTATTTCCTCTTCGAAGATAGAAGGTGAAGCAATGGAAGTTGACAGTTATTTAAAACACAAATTACAGCATATAGAATACCTTCCGGAGTTGACTGAAAAGCCCAATGATCTTTTCAAAGCTTATTTATTTGCAAAGGAAAACCATCTTACCTCTGAAAACTTCCTGAATGCACATACAATCATTTCGCAGCATCTGCTCCCGGAAAAGTGGCGCGGGGTTTATCGCAGGAATGATATGCTTGTGCTTGAACATAATACAGGCAAAATTCAATTCGAAGCCGCTCCTTTTCACATCGTGGAGACAGAAATGCAGCTGCTGTGGGATGATATGGACAGTTTGCTTGCAAGGGAACTTCCGCTGGAAGAGGTATTTTATTACGCCTCCTGGATTCACTTGCAATTCGTTTGTATTCACCCGTTTAATGATGCGAACGGAAGAGCGGGGAGATTACTGGAAAAGTGGTTTTTAGCCGAAAAATTAGGCCCTAGTGCATGGTATGTCCAGTCTGAAAAATACTACTATCAGCATGTGGGACAGTACTATAAAAACCTGAACAAACTGGGTATCTTCTATGAGCAGCTGAATTTTGAAGCGGCAATGCCATTCCTGCTGATGTTGCCCGCCGCACTGAGACCTACCGATTAACTGCGCTTGCAGCAGCTACTGGTTATTTACAAGCTACATTACTAAACCATAAAATCCGCCCAGTGCAGTAGTCCTATCGCCACGCAAAGAGGTATCATTGTGGTGAAACAACCTACTATAATGAATTTCCGCTTTTTGACCCAACTTCAAGCTACGTTCCTGCTGCTGATTTGTGCTTCCACTACATTCGCGCAACATAAAGTTTACCACCCGAGCCCATTTCCCGACAGGATCATTCTGGGATATAAAGGAGATCCTGCAATTTCCCAGGCGGTCAACTGGCGCACAGATACGACAATCAAAGAAGCTGTTGCGGCCATTCATGAAGCTGATCCTTCGCCAGATTTTCAAAATAAGGCGACAATTGTTAAAGCATTAACCCAGCCCGTTGTCTTCGATGAGCACGCTGCATTGTACCACGAAGTCAATTTTACCAACCTGAAACCTGCAACCCAGTACGTTTACCGTGTTGGAGACGGAAAGAACTGGAGTGAGTGGTTTCACTTTACGACTGCTTCCGACCAGCCACAGCCTGTTTCATTCCTGTACTTCGGAGACGCGCAAAATGATGTAAGAAGTTTGTGGTCGCGGGCGGTACGCGGTGCCTTTGTTACGCTGCCGAAAGCCAATTTCATGATCCACGCAGGAGATCTGATCAACAGGTCCAATAACGATTATGAATGGGGAGAATGGTTTGAAGCGGGAGGCTGGATCAATGGAATGGTGCCCAACCTCGCTGTTCCGGGTAACCATGAATATTACAAAGACGGACTGAAAGAAAAGGTCTCCAAACATTGGCGACCGCAATTTGCATTGCCCGAGAATGGACCTGAGGATTTGCAGGAAACTACCTATTCCATTGATTACCAAGGCACCCGTTTCATTTTCCTGAATTCAGAAGAGGCTACTTCGGGCAAAAGGTCGCGCGACGAGCAGGCAGAATGGTTTGAAAAAGTAGTAAGCAATAACCCGCAGCGCTGGACGGTTGTTGTTCACCACCACCCTATTTACTCCACCAAGCAAGGCCGCGACAATGATGATTGGCGCGATAAAATGGAGCCTTTGTACCGGAAACATAAAGTTGACATTGTGCTGCAGGGCCACGATCATACCTATGGTCGCGGCATCAATATGCCCGTGGGTCAAAGCCGGAAAAAACCTGACGGACCTATTTATGTGGTGTCGGTAAGCGGACCGAAAATGTACGATATCGGTTTACAGGACTGGATGGACAGGGCCGCTTCCAACACGCAGCTCTATCAGGCGATTACGATAGACAAAAACAAGCTTTCCTTTAAAGCTTATACCATCAATGGAGACTTGTATGACGCATTTGATCTGGAAAAGGATAATCGCGGCACAAATACCCTGACCGAACTTTCGAATACATTACAGATGAAGGAGCGCCTTAACTTGCCTGAACGCTACGAAAAAAGCTTCAAAGAGGCTGAATTGAAGGAATATAACCAGCGGTACCTTGATTATAAAAAGAGAAAAGGTATAAACTAGATTACCGCCTGGCTGCCCATTAAATTGGGCAGATTATCAGCAAATGTGGCAGCCAGGCAGCGACAATACGTTCGTGTAATTTTTTTATCTCATATAGCCAACGGCCCTTATTTCAAAACAGGCAGAATAATGTGGCTGCTGTTTTTTGAATCGTGGTGAATAGTAATCTTCGACTTCTGAAAATCAGCTTCTTCGGCTTCAAAGATGTTCACGAACTTTTGCGGATTCCGATCAACCAACGGGAACCAGCTGCTTTGAACCTGTATCATCACGCGGTGCCCCTTTTTGAAAGTATGTGCTACTTCATTGAGCTTAACCGTTACTTTCTCAACCTTATCCTTTGTAAAAGGCTCTGGTTTTGAAAAGCTGTTGCGGAACTTTCCTCTTAGTACTTCAGCCCGCACCATCTGCTGATAGCCGCCCATTTGAACGGGCTTTTCGCCTTCTTTCGCCGCAGGAACCGTGGTATTTGCAGGCCAAACGTCAATGACCTTCACGATAAAATCTGCATCGGAACCTGTCATAGAAACCATCAGATTAGCTACGATCTCTCCGGTCAGTGTCAGATCTTCCGTCAGCGAGTCCGACTGGAAGCTAAGTACATCCGGTCTGCGTGTAGCAAATCGCTGGTCTTCGGCCATATATTCATTGTTCCTGCCGCGGCCGATTACATTCGTATAGGGCACAGGCTTGGCCGGGTCACTTTCGTACTCAGTTGCACTCTTCGCAGCAGTGGGCTTTGTAACTGATAATTTTCCCTTTGCATTCAAAAAGTAGGGCGTCGGCTGGCTGTTTTTAGGCGGCCATACATCGTAGTTCTTCCATTTATTAGTACCGGTTTCGAAGACCGTCACCTCAGGCAGATCAAAACTCCCTTTTCCTTTTAAATAGAAATTAAAAAACCTGGTCTCTATATCCTCCTGGAAGTATTTGTTTACATCACCTCCAAACTGATACTGCGCAAAAGACTTCCATTGCGGCGCAGCCCAGCCACCGTGTGTCCAGGGCCCCATTACCAGCCTGTTGTTATTGCCCGGACTTTGTTTCTCAATAGCCGCATACGTTTTTAATGCACCATACAAATCCTCCGCATCAAACCAGCCTCCTACTACTAAAACCGCTGGTTTGATGTTTTTTAAATGGTTTTTGATATTTCTTGACTGCCAGAATTCATCATAAACCGGGTGTGCGGTTGTTTGCCGCCAAATGCTGTTAGGATCCGCGAAGTAAGGTGCTGCATTCGTTTTTTTCAATGGGCCAAAATCCAGAAAGTACTGATAAGCATCATTGAAACTAACCTGAAAATGGCTGTCGTAATTCTGCCCGTCAGCACTCTTCTTTCCATCAAAACCACTATAAAAACCAAAGTTATCCATCAGAAAAAAGGCGCCATTGTGGTAGCAATCGTCGCCGATAAATTCATCAGACATAGGCGCCTGTGGCGATACCGCTACCAATGCCGGGTGAGCGTCGGGCAATGCAGCCGACGAGTAGTAGCCCGGAAAAGAAATCCCGCTCTGCCCTACTTTCCCGTTGTTTTTGGTATGTTTTAAAAGCCACTCGATGGTATCATAAGTGTCGCTCGACTCATCTACATCCTTATTGCTCTTCTTATTGTCGATTGCCGGCGTCATTTCACGGAATGTACCTTCGCTTTTATATCTGCCGCGCGCATCCTGATAAACAAAAATGTATTTGTCGCGCATCAGGTAAGCATTCGGACCAAGGCTTCTTCGGTAATTATTAACACCGTACGGCCGCACTGAATAGGGAGTGCGCTGCATTAAAATCGGGTAAGTCTGAGAAGAATCTTTGGGCGTATATATCGCGGTAAAAAGCTTCACCCCGTCCCGCATGGTAATATATTGTTCCGTTTTGATGTAGTTGCTCCTGACCCAACCCGTATCAGGGAGAACTGTATTTTGAGCCAATGCAGTTAACGAACATAAAAGCAAAAAGATGCTGAGGAAACTTATTTTCATAAGGGATAATTATGGAGTACGAATGTGCTAACCAAAAATACGTAAGAAAGTGGTTGACGCACGTAAATCTTTCTACCTTCCTGGTAAATCCTGAATGAAACGACTTAAAAAAATTGTGATGATATTTATTGTGCTGCTGGCATTGCTGGTATTGGGTGTGCTCATCTTTATGCAACAACCTCGATTTGGAAGAAAACCGACAGGCGCACGTTTGGAGCGCATTAAACAATCCCCGCATTACCGCGATGGTCAGTTTCAGAATGAAAGCTTTACACCCGATCTGGCCGAGGGCGCAAACTACTTGAAAGTAATGATCAATTTTTTCTTTGGAAAAAGTAAGCTTAACACCCCGGCCGCGCCTCTTCCTTCACAGAAAACGGATCTACTGCATCTCGATCCGAATGAAAATATCTTGGTCTGGTTCGGTCACTCGTCTTATTTTATGCAGGTTGACGGGAAGAAATTCCTGGTCGACCCTGTGCTGAGCGGGCATGCTTCTCCCGTGAATTTCACTACACCGGCTTTCAAAGGAACGGACGTTTATTCAGTGGCGGATCTACCCGACATCGATTATCTGCTCATTTCCCACGACCATTATGACCATTTGGATTACAAGACCATTTTAGAACTGAAACCAAAGGTAAAACAGGTAGTTACAGGCTTGGGAACCGGAGAGCATTTCGAGTTTTGGGGATACGATCCAACAAGGATTATTGAAAAAGACTGGAACGAAACAGCTGAACTGGGCGGCGATTTCAAGGTACATATTACGCCAGGCCGGCATTTCTCCGGTCGTGGGTTCAGCAGGAACGCTGCATTGTGGGTATCCATGGTTTTGCAAACGCCAAATCACAAAATCTTCGTCGGTGGAGATTCTGGTTACGACCAGCATTTCAAGAAGATTGGTGAGAAATTCGGTGGCTTCGACCTGGCTTTACTGGAATGCGGGCAGTACAATGAAGACTGGAAATACATTCACATGATGCCGGAAGAAACTGTACTCGCCGCGAAAGAGTTACGTGCAAAGAAGTTAATGCCTGTACACTGGGCCAAGTTTTCACTTGCATTGCACGACTGGAATGAGCCTATTCAAAGAGCAGTGGCCGAAGCTGTAAAGCAAAACGTACCTGTGGTGGCTCCCCTGATCGGTCAAAAAGTGGAGCTTGACGGAGACCAGACCTGGCCGCAGTGGTGGAAGAAAGATGAAATACAACCGCGGTAGTTTCCGTAGTTTGGTCGCTTACTGTCAGGACATAAAAAAATCCGCTCCATACAGAGCGGATTTTTGCATTACTCTCAACTAAATCAATCCATTTTCATGAAGCGCAGACTTGACAACTCTCCATTGTGTGAGATTTTCATGAAATAGCTTCCATTAACAAGTCTTTTCACATTAACACGATGAACATTCTTTCCTTCTGAGATCTGAATGGGCGATTTTCCGATTGCTACTCCTGCAGCATTGTAAATTACCACTTCCGACTTTCCGGATGTACGTGAAGAAAATTGAAGATCAACATAATCCTGTGCAGGGTTTGGCGCCACCACAGTTCCTCTGATAATGCCCGGGTTCACAGAAACAATCTTGCTTTTTGTGAAGGTACCGTCTACATCAATCTGTTTCAGCTGATAGTAATTGATACCAAGAAGCGGGCTCTGATCTACAAAATGGTACCAGCCCGTACGCTGATCTGAAAGAGAAACTTTGCCGAGCACTTCCGCATTCTTCATTTCAGAATCATAACGCATTACTTCAAATTCTTTTCCATCCTGTTCTGAAACAACTTCCCACGAAAGCTTAACACCTTCTTCAACCGTTTCACCAACGAAATTCGCAACATAGATAGGCAGCGGCCCGATGGTGAAGCTCGCGCTTGAAATATCGGATTTGCAGCTTCCCCCTTCGATCATCACTGTGTATGATCCGTTTTGAAGCTGATCATACTGGATCACAGGGTGGTTGTTCTGAGGCGCCACGCTGCTCTGACGAACTGTGTTGTTGCCCGACATAATTTTCCAGTTGATCGAATAAACTTCATCTCCGTCAAACAGGAACGATAAACTTCTTTCATCGGAGTTCAGCAGTGTCTGCAAGGTAGGACCTCTTTTGCAGGTAGGGCGGGTATCTCCTGACAACGTAAAGTTTTTAGTAGCAACAGATGCAGCTTTGCAGTCCAGCGCCTTCATTTCAAACGTATAAGTTCCGTTTTGCAGGTAGTTGTATGAAATGTTCGCTGTGTTTGAGTTCAGCACACCAGTACTTCCATTTGCAACAGAGGAAGCTCCTTCAAGGATCCGCCATGAGAAATTGCGCAGGTTGGTGCCGGCAAAATCAACTGTAAGGCCGGTAGAAGTCAGGTTTCTTAATGTGGTTACAGAAGGGCCGCCATCGCAGTCAGGGATAACGACAACCGGTTCCTGAATTGTAAACTGACGTGAAGCAGTACCGGAAGAACAGCTTGCTCCTTCAATTTCAAGGGTGTAGTTACCAGGATTCAATGAACCATAGCTAAGATTTACCGTTTTGTTAGTTCCGAGGTCAGGTGTAGTACCATCTCTGAGAACCGAGCTGCCGGACTTGATCCGCCACTTCAAAGCAGTTATACCTGTACCTGTAAACGTAAAGCGCAATGAGGTTTGCTGAATGGCGGAAATACCCGAAACAGTAGGGTTGGCAGGACAGTTATTTTCAACCAGCGGAGTCGCAGACTTCGGTACGATTGGCCAGTAGCATCCGTTCACCATTTCAAGCGTCAGCCTGCCTCTCCATTTATCGCTCAAATAACCTTTTGTGCCATTGATCGTCTCAGCCAGCAGACCCATATTGTAGTTGTCAGTGCGCGTATCATCTGCACCTTGCTTGATCATCACCCGGAGGCGACCGTCCACGTATTTCGTATACTGGTAAGTATATGCACCGTTATCTACAAACGTACCCAGCAGCTCGCCATTTTCCATGACAGTGCCGTTACAGGTAATTTTCCCGTCGTTTGTTCTTCCCAGTAAATTATTGGCAGCAGTACTCGGATCGACTGGGTTTACGCATTGCTTGATCAGCGCGTCATTATCCGTTGTATTTGGAAACTTACCAAGATCCAGGTAGAACAGGACGAATATATTGTCGGCAACAGTACCTCCCCAGTTGAAGTAAATCCGGTTCTCGACAATTTTGGTGTATGCTTTTTTGCCGTCTCCTGTTTGTCCCAGGTATTCACCATCAGTCCACACAAGCGGTTGCCCGTTCCGTGTTCCGCAGGTTACTTTGGTCGCCAGGGGAGCCGGCATTTGATCCATTGTTTTTGCTTCAATCGTGAAGGGTTTGTCTACCGATTCGGCATACGGATTTTTGATTGTGTAGGAAGCCTGACCAGCCAGTTCAATCAGATC
>NZ_JBHYGF010000594.1:0-18895 GCF_051859145.1 Dyadobacter sp. | reverse complement strand
CCCTTAATCCATTGAAAAAGTCTTCTCTGTACTGAGCAACATATGTGTGAAGTATGGCTGTGTGTTTCATACTGCTAAGGAATTGTATCTGTAGCTCTTTATACTATCAACCTTAGCTAAAAGCATCCAGAATATAAAAACAGGCATTCCTACAGCATCTAGTAAGAAGCCTTCGAACATTGACCCAGTTAGAATTAAGACGAGTAACGACTTATAGATATTTGTCGCTTCAATCTTCTGGGGATTTCTTTGAGGTCTGAATAATACAGCTAGTGTGTATGAAAGACCTATAAAAAAGAACATGCTGCCAAATAAGCCTGCCGCCACAATAGCAAATAAATAGCCGTTGGTGGTAGCACCTGCTCTTCCTTTACCGAATATGGGGAGATTTGTAGCTTCGTCGTACAAGCTAGCCCATGTTTCCTCCCGGGTATTTCCCCGGCCTTCATAATTAACTGTATCGACAGATAGCATTCCAATCAATAATAAGCTTATTAATAGCAGAACGGAAATTGAAACGCTTCGAAGAGCAATGTTTCTGATCGAATAGATAATGAATGCTGAAATAGACAGGGCTGCGGAGATCATGCTGGTACGTGAATCACTCAGCGTACATACCCAGCACCCCGCGATAAAAGCAGCGCCATATAGCAATTTGGAGGCTGTTTTCTTTTCTAAATATAAAAGGCAAAAGGCCAGAGTACAACATATTGATCCGCACATGCCAACAAAATTGGGGTGGGATGTAACCCCAAATAAGCGGCCCTTCCACATCACATTACCTATTGAACCGAGATATAGAACCAAATTAGTAAGTATAAACAAAAAGGAACCCCAGAACACCGATTTGACTAAAGACCTTCCATGCTGAGTGTAGAAGGCCATTTTGGAAACAGCAGCGTAAAAGAATAAACTAAGCAAACTAAGGAATATGAATCGAAAGATTAGATCTTGTAAGTTAGAATTATACACATACCCTGTAATGATTAAGACTATGTGGAATAGATAGAAAAACAAAACTGCAAAATTAGTAAATGATCTATCCTCGGCCATCGCACCTTTTCTGACAAGCAACGCGACAGCCAACATAATAGCTATAAGAGGCAAAGAAGCCATTTGTACGATTTGAATATAACGTGGAACGTAATAGTCAAGTGCAAATTCATAAATATTGGGAGCCTTAAAAGATGCCAAGTAAATGATACCGGTAAGCAGCCAATGGGTAATATTCCCCCTTTCGCGAACAACATTAAGAAGCTTCATCGTTTTTCTATGCCATTGATAATATGATTTCAAAGTCTCTCGAAAACTTAGCTCTATCGTAACAACTCTTTAATAACAGATTGCCCGAGCAAGTTTTGTTCCTCATTGACGCTTCTAATACGAGTAACTTCGCTATCATAATTTTCTTCTTGTTGAAGCAAAAAGTCTGATTGAAGGCTGGTCAGCATCAGGTGGCTCAATCCAATACTTTCGTAGATATTTTGGATCTTGTCAGTCTTCATGTTCTTTTTAAGCAATCCAATTGGTATACATTCATGCATCTGCGCTAGTAGCAGAACGTGTAGTCGATTGCTTAATACAATTCGCATATCACTGTAATAATCCAGCTCTTCCCATTTTAGGACGTTTTCTTTGAAGAAAACAGATGGATTTTTGTCATGCATTTCGAACAATGATTTTGTGAACGCATAGTCACGATCGACCTGATAAAAGAAGTGAACTTCAAATCCTCGGCTAGAATAGAAATTAACCAAAACACGCGCTGCATCAGCTATGTCAAGATTTAGAGCAGGGTCGGTCAAATCCCGAAACGAAACTCCAATTTTTCTTTTGTTGATGGAAATAGAAACACGTTGCTTCATTAAAAAGCAAAGATCCGGATAGTATCTCACGTTGGAGATGCCGCGGGATAATAGGCTTTGTTCATTCCTTTTGCTCCTTACCATTATTTTTTCCAGTGCAGAAGAGAGCATTGCCTGTACTATCTTGTCTAATCTATTTTTCGCCTGGAAATCTACTCCTACGAGGTATGACTTGCCATTTCTAAGCTTGTTAATTGAAAATATTGAATAGAACACCATGGAGGTGAGCAAGCCAGTTAGAGAGCGTACTCCGTTGGAAGGACCGGGGCTTTTAAAAATATGATCAAATTTCAAGTTTCTTTTTAGCGGAAAAAGCAATGCCCCTTGCCCCTTGAAGCTCGTATTAGAAATTTCACTTAGCTCTCTGGTATTACTGTGTTCCAACAACACATCTTTAAAATGACTTGGAACGTTTTTTGTGTCGAGATATACAGTTCCATATTTAGCCACTTCATCAATAAGGCACTTGTTAATCAACAGATCGCCCATGTTATCGTATTGTGTAACTATAATGAACAATATTTTCTTTGTCATAATCTTATATCGTATTCTAATGTAGACGAAACAATTCAGGGTGCCGGTAATCAGTCTTGTGTAACAAACTTTCTTCGCTGGACTTTTGACAGCATTTTTTTCAATACTTGATTTAAGCTATTCCTCTCAGATGGTTGAAGAGAGAACATATAGACAGAAGCAAGAAAAAACAAAGTGATAAGAGGAATAGTCAAGATAAATCTAAAGGAGAAATCAACTGTTGATACCAACACATAGCAGAGCACTACCGACAACATAACTGGAATGGCCTGTTTGATAAGAACTTTACGTATAAAGTAGGTAAAATGTAGCCCGGTGACTTTTTTGAGAAACGCCACCCTAATTAAGCCTATAAGAAGCTCGGTTGTAATTGCAAGAACAAGAACAAAGTACGGTGGCAACTTAAGTTTTAAAAACACATACGCCAGCGGTAAATAAGATAGAGTGGCCAAGCTAATGAAAATTTGAAAAATTTTAATCTTACCTGTCGACTGAATAGCTGATGGGAGCCCAATGGTTAATTGATTAATTAGAATAGAACTTAAAATCAGTTGACAAAATATGACAGAATATTCAGGTGGGTTTCCTAACCAAAAATTTAGTAATGCCTGCATTTCGTAAATGCATGGTATCGCAAATGCAGCCAAGACCAAAAATCCGAATTTACTACCTGCCATTGCCAAGTCCAGCATTTTCTGTCTTTCACCTGCGCCTTCTGCTTTCATGATTTGCGGATTTATGGCTTTGAGCATATTTGAAGAAATAAGAGACATTTGGCCGCTAATTTGAGCAGCTACTCCGTAGGAGGCATTTACAATTGTTCCAAGAAAAATATTCAACATTACCGGTATACCTTGGTTTCTTGCGACATTACACAAGGATCCAAGTAAATTCCAGCCAACAAAAGCTAACAATTCTTTTGTAATCTTTTTGCTAAACTGAAACATCCCTTGCATAGTACATTCGTCATATTTCCGAAAGCAATAGTTGGCATGCATAATAAAATTGATTGCGCCACTAGCAACAGTGAGAATTCCATATGTCTCCAATCTACTAGAATCTATATAGGAGATAAAAATCGCGATCGCTAGTCGTGCCAGAGTTTCTTTGATTAGTATGATTGCAATCCACGTCATATTCTCATGTGCAACCAGAGTGGCAGTAAAAGGAACGGAAATTATACTTATAAAGAGGCTTCCGCACATGCAGTAGTATAGATATCGAGCGGCATCTAAGCGATCCACAGGAATATTCAATACGCCGTTAAAGAGGAATATTCCAGCGGACAAAAGTATAAGTACAAGAATGATGGCCAAAAACAAATGGATTATCATACTGCTCTTAAAGACCTGTTTTTGCATGTCCAAGCTTTCTTTTCCTTGGTAGAAGGATAAAAACCTCTGAGTAGACGTAGCCATCGCAGCATTCAGGAAGGACAACAGGGATATCACACTAGCTGTTAAGCTAAATATTCCAAAGTCAGTGCTTCCAAGTGCATTAAGAATTAATCTGGTTGAATACAAAGATATGCCCATAGAGAGGAGCATCCTCCCATAAAGTATTCCGGTATTCTTAACGATTTTTTTTGAGTTTGTCAAAATTTAGTTATTTGCTTTTGTATCTAAAGTTAAGACCGTTGTCACTCAAAAGCCTAATTATTTCTTTGTTAAATATGTCAACCCCATCTTGATTTAAATGGCTATCGTCGTAGAAGAGCTTGTTAGGCCATGAATTGTGCTCATTTGCATTGTAATAGTTACCTAATGCAGATAGTGTGGAGTCGATTTCTTTGTTGTTGGATACCGCCGTATAGTTTTTCGACGTAACAGGTGCTTGAAAAATAATGTAGCGTATGTTCTTTCTTTTAAGGACTTCTGTCATCCTGTTAAGTGCTATGAGTTGACTTTCTGGAAAAGAAAGGGCACTATTTACGAATTTCTTGCTGTCAGCATATGAATTAAGCGTTTCTACGTATCCTCCTGTGATATAGGTAACACCTTCCTTATGTGCAGTAGGATCGCCATTAAATTGATTTGCATTTAATAAATGCCTCAACATTGCGTAAAGGAGCGTATTGTAAACTTTCATGTTGTTAATTGCAACTGATTGTTTTATAAGATCCCATCGAATTGTTTCATTGGAAATAAGATCTAATGCTGATTCGACGCCGTCAGAATCGAGAATTCTCGGGTAAATATCCAGAATCACAATTTTAGGGCTCAGTTGATCCAAATATCTATTAAGAAGCAACTCCGATTGAATAGGAGTTTGTGCATGTGAGCCAAGATTAAATGAGCTCAGACCATTCTTTTGAAAAATTCTTACATCATATCCATGCTCCGCATGAGACGAACCAAGGAATAAGACATCTACTTCATTTGCATTTTTTACTTCTTTTAGACGTTTATTGGTATACCCTCCCAATTGATAGAAGAGATTCTTTGTTACGCGAGGGGACAGGAAAGTTCCGGCTATGCACAGAAAACAAAGGTATGTGACGACCGCAAAGGCGAAGAAAAGAATAATCGTTTTTAGGAAAGATTTCATTTCAATACCTAAAATTGAAAATAGATAAAGTCAGTTTCCATAGTTTGCATGTACATACCTATAAAAAAGATGACGAAGCTGTAAAAGGTCCATCTAAATGTACGTGGCCAGCTGAGTCCAATGCGTTCAATTGCATAGTTGTTTTCTCTTCCGAACCATTCTATTATGAAAAATGGAACTATGGGAATGAAGCACAGTACAGCTCTTTTTAGTTCTGGGTATTGGAATGGGTTGGTTATAATTTGGGATGAAAAAATCGATTCAATATATGAGAATGCATGAGTCAAACTTTCAGCTCGAAAAAAGATCCAGGCAAACGTAGTTAAAGTGAATGTTCCGACAATTGCAATAAACTCCCTTATCGATGGAGCAATTTTTCCCTTTGCGACAATATCAAGATGCTGACGATTTGTGCTCATTACGACAGACGGAAGGATAAACAGCGCATTTAGTGCGCCCCATGCAATGAAGGTCCAATTTGCTCCATGCCAGAAGCCACTAATAAGGAATATAATAAATGTATTTCTGATGCGAAGCCAATTACTTCCTCGGCTGCCTCCAAGTGGAAAATATATGTAATCTCGAAACCAGGATGAGAGTGATATATGCCACCTCCGCCAGAACTCTGCCACATTTCTAGAGAAGTAGGGGTAAGCAAAATTCTTTAAAAGTTCAAATCCAAATAGCCTTGCAGTGCCTAGTGCTATATCGGAGTAGCCGGAGAAATCTCCGTAGATTTGTATTGCAAAAAAGAATGCTCCTAATACCAGAACACTACCTTCATAGGAGTTTGAATTATTAAAAATCAAATTGGCGTATTCTGCGCAGTTATCGGCAATCACTATTTTCTTGAAAAACCCCCAAAGAATTTGCCGCAGACCATCACTCATGTGAGCGGCTATAAATTTTCGGGGCCGCTCAACTTGGGGAAGCAGGTGCGTTGCCCTTTCAATAGGACCTGCAACTAATAGCGGAAAGAAGCTCACAAACAACGAATAATTTACGAAGTTCCTTGTCGGCTCTATTCGTCTGTTATAGATATCAAAAACATATGATAGACCGTGAAAAGTATAAAAGGATATTCCCACTGGTAAAATGACTGTGAGTAGAGGATAATTGGTGTCAAACCCAAATAAACTCAGGAGATTAGAGAATGAATCAATGAAGAAGTTATAGTACTTGAAAACACCCAAAAATCCCAGGTTAATTCCTATTGCAGTTACAAGCCAAGTTTTTCTAAGAGCCTCGGATTTAGAATCATGAATTTTGATGCCCGCATAATAGTCAAGTAGTGTTGAGAACGCAAGTAGAAAAACAAATCTCCAATCCCAACATCCATAAAAGAAGTAGCTTGCAAACATCAAAAATATATTTTGACGTTTTAATTTCTTACTCAAAACACACCAGTAGATGAAGAATACTATTGGAAGAAATAGAGCAAAACCTAGAGAGTTAAATAACATAGGAGTAGATCACAAAAGATTAAGATCCTGTACTTGTTACAGAAAAACATTTTTGCGATTGAAAACAGATAATTACCTAATAAGAAAACGAACAAATAACGCAAGCGGGGTCACTCTGCTGTATTTCGATGTTATACCTTTATAGTCAAATCTGTTAATCTATCAAACAATCAATTTAGTTAACTGGCTGATGATGCCTGAGGTCAACAACTCTTTTGTAAGCTTTGGGGTAATTTGAGGTTGACTAATGAATGCTTCCCGTTGGATAGCACGATTGTTTGATTTGTCTGATCTAATTTTTTCATGTTACCGTTGAGTTGTATTTCGTATGAGCTTTTCCATCGGAAAATGTGCCAATATTCACGCACCTTGCAGCTAGTATCTTTTTAGAATGCGTGAATATTGTGAAGTAGCTTAATTAACTTTTTCCGACCAGCCTTCTGAGCCGGGTTCCGATTGTTTGTGTCGACGTTCCTGATTCCTCGGCGTAGTAGCCGTACCCATATCCTCCATAACCATATCCGTAGCCATAACCTGCGCCGTAATTTACACCATTGAAAATAACCGATAGATTCGCAAATCGACGTCCGCGATGAAGCTCTCCAATTCTTCTAAGGTGATCCAAGATCGTGTAATTGTAGCGAACTAGGTATAATGTAGCATCCACGTGTTCTGCAATCAATGCCGAGTCGGTAACTAGTCCGTATGGAGGGGAGTCAATTAGGATGTAGTCGTACTCAGATTTGAGCTGGCTTAATAAAACCGGCAGTTTTCCATTACCAAGCAACTCTGACGGGTTTGGAGGTATAGGCCCACTTGTTAAAACATCAAACTTCGGATGAACACCTGTCGGTTGAATGAAATCTGCATAGCTACCCTGGCCAATCAAGCAGTTTGATGCTCCAACCCGGTTAGATACTCCCAAACGCTCGTGTAATGTTGGCTTGCGTAGGTCTAATCCTATAAGCAAAACCCTCTTATCAGAATATGCAAGACTTGCCGCAAGATTGATACTAATAAAGCTTTTTCCCTCACCTCCAATAGATGACGTAAACATTATAACCCGACAATTTCCATCGCCCAAGTATTGAAGATTCGTTCTGAGCGCTCTAAATTGCTCAGCCACGGCACTTCGGCTTGTCATTTTAATTATAGACTCTTCCCCTGGAACTGAGTTGGGCACATTTTTCATCTGTCCAATTTCCCCAAGTATTGAAACCCGTGCTATCTTCTCGATTTCATCTCGTCTCTGAACAGTATTATTTAGAAGAAAAATCAGATTTATTAGCAGAATAGGTAATATAATTCCTGCCGCTCCCGAAGCTAACCAGATCAATGGCTTTTTAGGTCTTACAGGTACATATGATGAAATAGGTGCATCAATCAACCTACTATCGGTTACTGTCGAAGCGTATGCCAGAGCAGTTTCTTCACGTTTTTGAAGAAGATATAGGTACAACTCTTCTTTAATTGCCTGTTGCCTCTTTATTCCAACAAATTCACGTTCTTTTTTGGGAATGCTTCTTAAACCTGCTGAAAATCTGGTATTAATACCCTCTAGATTGTTTCGGGTGACTGCCATCCCTCGTTTCAGGTTTTGAACGTTCTCGCGAATGGATTGTCTTGTACTTGCAAGTTGCGTATTGATGGTCTGAAGAAGCGGGTTGTTTGGCGAGGTAGTTCGGGCGTATCTTTCTCTTTGAAGTTCAAGCTCATTAAATTTTGTTAATAACGAAACCAAGACAGGATCATCAATCATGTAGGTTGCAGGAGCGACAGCTCCTTCTTCCGCCTTGGATATATAGTTATCAACGCTTTCCAGAATACTGATCTTGGTGTTCACCTCATTCAGTTTGGAATCATTTTCTTTGATATTTTCTAGAAATAGCTGTGACTCAGCACTAATGTCCGTTATACCTTGGTTTGTCTTATAGGATTCTACATCTTTCTCAACATCCCCAAGTTCGCCAGTGATAAGCCCAAGCCTGTTCTCAATAAACTTCAGTGTATTACTTGCTTCGCTATTCTTGTCGCTCAAAGAAGACTGGACATAAACGTCAAGTAGCTTATTTAAGACATCCTTCGAGCGTTGAATATCTGTATCCTCATACTTCAATTCTAGTACAGTACTTTTGAGATTTGGCTGCTCGACCGACAATCTACTTGTCATCCTCTCAGCCAAAATCTTTGCATCGGCAAAATTTACGATGACATCCTGATACTCTGAGTTGCTTCCTTTTTTCACAATAAATGCTCCCCAGGCATTATTAAAACGTTGATTGTAGGCAAAAATGCGCTCCTCGTCATTGAATCGAAAGTGCGTACTGTCAATGACGTGTATAATAAGCGGCTCTCTTAAAGCAAAAGGGGTAAGCACCTCAGGAACTACAACAACCGGGCTAATTCTGTAAAGATTTACTGTTTTAAGACCATCCTTCGCAGTATAAAAAACATCCAGAGTAAGCTCTTTGACAACCTGCTCCATCATAGTTTGAGACTTGATTATCTCAAGTTCGTTCTCCACTAGTTTATTGCCACCGAATTGTGAACTTAATTCAGTAAGTATATCACCTTGTGCTCCGCCTAAGCCCTTCTTTTCATCTTTGATCAGTATTGTCGTTTTTGTACTATAAACCGGCTGCGTGGTTTGTAAAAAAAAGAAAGCTCCGGTTAAACACAGTACAAAAAAGATTGGAAACAAGTACCAGTATCTTACATATCTTCTTACGTATTCCTTCAGATTGAATTCCGATTCTCCGGAGAACTCTTGATGCGCTGATTCAGTAATCGCAGTGTTCATATATCGATATAATTGAAGACGAATAAAGTTTAACCTGGACTACTTAGTAAAGTTGAGGATTAAGATCCCGAGTGTACCGATTGCAGCAACGATCGACGTGATGATAGGAACTAGTTGAGCATTTCTGTCGGTTGCATTAATCCTCGTTTTAATAGGCTCGATATAGATTACATCGTTCTTGTGTAGGTAGTAGTATGGAGAATCAAATATTTTACGATCTGTAAGATTCAGTCTAACATAACTGCGGCTTCCATTTTCCTCTCGAATGATCATAACATTGTCCCTCCTGCCGTATATGGTGAGGTCGCCTGCTAAGCTAAGCACTTCCGGAATAGTAATCTTCTCATCAGGGATCACATAGACAGCCGGTCGTGCCACTTCTCCAAGCACTGATACTTTAAAGTTCAGATTTCTTACAATGACAGAAGGCTCCTTTAAAAATAACTGCAATTTTACTCGGATGCTGTCGGCAGCATCTATTGTCCGCATTCCTCCCACTTTCATTTTACCAATAAGCGGCATTTCGATTGTTCCATCCGGATTAACAAGATATCCCAACGGTTGCAAACGCGCTCCACTACTTGTAGTAGAGTAGTTGATGCTTGTAGTTGTAAAGCTGTTTGCAGTATTAAAGATTTCATTTGCCTCTGTATTGAGACTTCCCACTACAATCGATAGCAGGTCGTTGGCTTGAATCGTAGGAATGTAACTTTGGACAACAGGCTGATTGTAAACACTGAGTGTATCGCCTTGGAAATATACAATTGATCGGGGTGAGACACATGACATGGTTCCACCAAATATTGCGAAGACAGCAATTGCTAGAATACACGAAAGTGCTCTAAAGTTGAGGCGAGATAAGTTCATTTAAAAACGATGAGTAAAATTGTAAATATAAAGCATTGATTATCAACAAGCTATACTTTGGCAATGACTGATACTCGAACGCTACGGTGTTGAACCTTAAGGCAAGCGAACAAACCGGTGGACAGTTATCGCCAGTATCATCTCCAATTCTTGGTAATGTGCAAGTGGCAATTGTATCCGCATTTAACGCAAATATAGAATAAATTCAATAAAGGGTTTCAAATACTAAGAAGTTTTTCGTTTTGAAAGGGATATTCCAACATTTTACGGTTTTTGTTATTTTTCGATATTTGATCTAAGTGTTGCGTCCGGTGGGCATCTGTTCCAATAAAAGTTATCAGGTTGTTTTTTAGAAGCCATTCCGCTGTTTTGCTGATATTTTCTCCATAGTGACCACTACTCGACAGCGCATTGAGCTGAAGTTCGCATCCTTGATCAACAAGCTTTTTATATATCGAAAGGTCTGAAAAGAAATATGTATAACGTTCCGGATGCGCTAACACTGGCTGATATCCATATTGGATTATAGAAAATAAGTTTTCTGAAGTATTTAACAGGGGAGTAGTGTAGGGTAGCTCTACCAGCAAGCGATTACCAGGTAAGGTAAGTAAGGGTTGTTCAGTCCGCAATAGTTCAATGAAATGTTCATCAATAAAATATTCCGCGGCAGCATCTACTTGCAGGTCAATCCCTGCGATGTTAGCGGCTGATCTGACTTCCTCCAAACGATCAAGTATGATTTCAGGGGTATTTCTGTAACAATCCCACATCACATGAGGGGTAGTTACAATCTTTTTGAAACCAAGCGTTTGCATTCGTCTCAACATAGCAAGAGACTCTTCAATCGTTTGCACGCCATCGTCAATGCCGGGAAGAACGTGTGAATGAATATCTATACAAATGTGAGCAAAATCCAGAGTGTTTTGCGATTTGCGGTCAAATAACCAGCTGAGCATAAGAGGAATTATCGTAAAAAATCACTGACATTATTGCCAGTAAGATGAAGTAAGTATTAGTAACAAAGTTATAATATTAATATTTGAGTTGGAGCCTTATTTAATTTAAGGGTTATCTATCAGCTTATTGCATCCGTTTGGGGTGTATGTGTATGTTGCGCCCGATCAGTGGCATAATATTTCAGTGGCATAATATTTACGGCTAACATTTGTTGTGTTGGCATCGTTCAATAAGGTCTACCAGCGCATTGTCATATCCCAGACCTCTTAGTCGAAGCGTGACGAGATACGCGCCCTATTCTCATTATCCGCATTTACTTACAACATTAATCTATGAAATTGCTTCCACTTATTATAGTATATGTTATTTCATGTTTTCAGATAGCCAGGGCCCAAAATGGATCAGATAGTACTCCGGAACGAAAGGTAAGAGCTGTCATTTCACGAATGGCGCGCCCTGCCGAAAGGAATTCGCCTACTCATAATGGGGAATACAAGTCTGCGCTGGAAGAACTGACCAATCTTGCTATCAAGAGAGTTCCATTTTTGACCCAAATGGAATTAAGAAGTGGAAAAGCGGATAGTGCGTCAACTGTTCAGATTATTGACAATGATCAGGTTGGTGTTTTTAAGTATGTTTTCGGTAGTAAGTTTCCTGACGATAGTGTAATGGTCATCAAAGCAGGCAATAGAACATATGTACGCCAGGTAGAATCTGAAATTAATGCGAAATGGTTGACCAAGTCTGTTGAGAGCAGCTTTATCAGCTTACTAAAACATATTGGCACAGCTCCCCAAACTATTCTGGTTAATCGTGTAATTCCTATCACTTCTACCTTGGTAATACCCAGTAATGTTACTTTAAGATTTGAACAGGGGGGAGGTTTTGACATTAAGGCAAGTGAGAAGTTGACGATTACAGGTAATATAATAGCTCCAAGTTCCAGGATTGTATATGGCGCAGGAAAATTCATACTTGCTAAATCTGCCAGTCCTTATTGGCTGGACGTGAAGTGGTATGGAGCCAAGGGTGATAGCACTCAGGATGATTCAGAATTCTTAAACAAAGCGTTTTCGTGTGCAGAAGGAAATCACAGCCTTGTATTAATTCCAGCAGGCACTTTTCTTATCAACAAACCAGTTTATAGCCCCAAAGGAGTAATTATTCAGGGCGCCGGATGGATGAACACGATATTGTCAGGAGGACAGAATGTGAATGTCCTTACAATCCTAAGTGGAACAGTGATTCAGGATATTGGCTTCAGCGGTAACAAGGCCGCCCAGAATGGGATTACAATTGCCGATGGAAACAAGGTTAGCGTAAACCGACTCAGAATTGAGGGCTTTAAGGAGGCAGGGTTAAAGGCAGAAGAGATAAATAATAGCATGTTTACGGACCTGCAAATTAAATTTTGCCGGTACAATTATCAGCTGGTAAATCCATTAAACTGTTCATTTTTGAACTGTAATGGCGATTTAAAATATGGAAATGATAAAACTGCAAGAAATGTCCTTGTACTTAATGGGAGAAATACACGCTTCATAGGTGGCATCTTTGAAGGCACAGGAAAAGTAGAAGAACATCAGATAGAAGTTAAAAGTGGTCTGCAACTAACTTTTAGCAATTTGGAAATCAACTCTGCAGCGACCTCACCCTTACTTGTGACGGGCGGTGATGTTCTAGTGGATAATGTCCAGTATGCAAACAAAGGTGAGGCTTATCCCAGCATAATTTGTACTGGAGGACAGGTTAATGTACTGCATTCGCGAACGACCGGTACAGGCGGACAAGGTGCTCAAACGCTATATAAAGGTAATGTACTAATTGATGGTAAAGCAGAGATCCCGCTGGTTAGCTGCACCTTTGGGTCCGACAATTCGGGCTGGGAAAAGAGTGGAGGTGGAACGGCGACATGGGACCCGGTTAAAAGAAATTTGTTGATCAAAGGCAAAGGTAAGAGCCAGGGAGCACGGATAGCTGGATTAAGTGGAGTAGCTCCTGCTGGCCAAGTCGTCCGAATTGCAATGGTTCTGAAGAATATCAGTACGGACAAGCCAGTTGCGCTCTATGCCACAATTGTAAAAGCACCTTATCGAATGCTGATTAGCAAATTATTGTCGGGCTACAATGAGTTTTTGTATACCTATTCTGGTGAAGAAACCTACGGTTTCCAGTTACTTGTTGATGAAGATATTGAGAAATCTATGGAATTGGCTTTTTTTAAGGCCGAACTAGTGGCCAGAGACAATTCAGGCGATTTGAAGAAAAATTCAACGCTTGTTGTAGCGGGAGCAAACACCGACGAGTTTTCTACAATGTTATCTGCAAGCGGTGATGGTAAAAGTAGAGACATCAAAATCAAGCACAATCTAGGAGCAAAGCCCTCTTTCTATATTGCGCAGGCTAACAATGAAGCCTCTGCAGGAATAAAGTTTGTTGATGCTGACGAACAGAATATCATGATACACTATGAGCGTCCACCCTCGGCAGGAAAGGATAATCTCAAATATAGTGTAAGTTTTAAGAAGTAATTAGAAGCTTGCAGGGTTGAGTTTACTACAAATCCCTGATACAGTTAAATGCTCCTAAACGCGTTAACAAGCATGCCTTAATGTCAGACTGGCTTGCACTATTGTCAACTCAAATTAATTCCGCTGATAATAGTCTATCTGCAATTGCGCCAATAAATCGTAAGCTATCATAAGAATGGTAGCCTTCACCTTCTACGTAGCTGAACCTCAGCCCGCCTTGGATATAGTATTGGGGATTGCCAAACATGCAATTGTTAGCTTCCTCTATAATCTGTTTACCTCCTAATAGGCTCTCAATTTTGCCAAATAAGCAGCAAATAAGGCGCGTCTACAACTATTCTCTTAAATGTAGAAGTAATTTTATAATGTGAGGAATTAATTTATATTTTTGTTGTTAATCATTCATCAATAATATAAACTACATCTACATTATAAGTAATAGTTAAGGATGGGCTATTTAGATACTTACACCGGAGTTCTCGATCAAAGGTTGGCTGCGCATTTACTAAGGCGAGCAACTTTCGGGCCTACCTCTCAGGAGATTGTGGACTTTACAGGAAAGAATGCATCGAGCGCAGTCGAGGTCTTGATGTCGAATGTTTCTTATCGTCTTGACCCTCCTCCACCGATTGAAATGGATAGTTCAAGATCTGATGCAGGTCAGCAGTTCCTTGATAAGCCTTATAGTGACAGCCGTCCGACTACGTATAATAACTACATACAGTATTGGTGGATCGGGTTGATGACAGAACAAAAGGGGCGGCCCTCATTTCTGGAAAAATTAACAGCCTTCTGGCAAAATCACTTTGTAGTGAGAAACAGCGTTGCGGTAGATTATCGATACATCTATCAATACCTGAGACTGCTGCGGGCTAATGCCTTGGGAAGTTTTCGGGATATGGCAATTGGAGTGACCAAAGATCCGGCAATGCTAGTGTTCCAGGATGGCTATGAAAATACGAAACTGCATCCCAATGAAAATTACGGAAGGGAGTTGCAAGAATTGTTCACAGTTGGTCAGAAAGATTTTGCTGGAAACTACAACTACTCCGAACAAGATGTAAAAACGGCTGCGAGAGTATTGACTGGATGGCAAGTCACTAATAAGAACAAGGTAGGGAGTACTTCCTTTGGTGCAGTTTTCACGCCTGAGCGGCATGACACACAAGACAAGACCTTCTCAGAGAAGTATGGCAACAAGGTAATCTCGGGCCGAAGTGGACCGTCAGCTGGCGACGATGAAATATTGGATCTGATTAACATGCTTCTTGCGCACCCTGAAACTCCTAAGTTCATCTGTCGAAAACTATATAGGTGGTATGTAAATCCAAATGTTACACAAGAAATAGAAGATGCAGTAATTGCTCCTCTCGCGAACTTCTTTTCCAGCCCGGAAAACAATTTCCAAATAGGACCACTTATCAGGAAGATTTTTACAAGTCAGATTTTCTACGATGAGAGAAACATCGGGGCCATAGTAAAATCACCTGCCGAGTTTATGATCGGTTCGATGAGGCATTTTAATCAGCCTGTGCCGGACCTTACGACAGATTACGACGCATTTCGAAAGATGATGTCATTTTTAAGTACTAGCATGAACGTGCTACAGCTTAATTTCCTCAATCAGCCCTCTGTTTTTGGTTCATTGCCGTTCTATCAAACTGGTTACTCCAAGAACTGGATTAATGGTACAACGCTTGGATTAAGGGGCGAACGCACAGATATGTTGGTTTTCCCTTCCTTCACGGTAAAACCTGGTTATATGTTGGGGATTGATATTCTTGGCTCCCTTACTGCACTGCAGCCTAATTTTTCTGATGTGTTAGGTACGCCCCCAATCTCATGTGAAACGGTCCTGGCAGCATTTTCCAAAAACCTGTTTGCAGTCCCTCTATCCGATACCCAGAAAAACTTCTTAATAGATTCAATTATGATGATGAACAGTAGTGCCAGGACAACCTGGGAGAGGGAATGGAACGCTTACAGGCAGGCTCCCAGCGACATGAGTAAGCAAAACACGATTCTTTGGAGGTGTCGAGCATTGTACAAGTATATGCTGAGAATGGCAGAATTCCAGGTGTTTTAAATCTAATAAAAAATGGAGAGAAGGGAATTTATTAAATCAGCATCATCATTCATGATACCTGTGATCTTGAATGGTTTTAATGTCAAGTCCATTGCAAAGGATTCGGCCCTGGTTCAATCGCTACGAAGCACGTCCGCTTTAAACAACGACCGTATATTAGTAATTATCTATTTAGGAGGTGGTAATGATGGATTGAACACAGTCATTCCCATTGAATATTATCAGCAGTACCGAGAGCTTAGACCGAATATAGCTATTCCTGAGCAAAGCCTCTTGAAGCTTGAAGGTAATCTTGCGACAGGTCTTCACCCAGCAATGGCTGGTATGCGTAACTTGTATAATGAAGGGAAGCTTGCGATCATCAACTCAGTTTCTTACCCTAACCCTGATCAATCGCATTACCGCTCGACGGATGTTTGGATGACAGCTGTCGACTCATCTCAATACACTAATTCTGGCTGGGCAGGGAGGTACCTGGATGATCGTTTTCCAGGTTATCCTGCTAACTACCCTAACTCGACGATGGAAGATCCTCTTGCCATACAAATCGGGCAAATTGGCACAACTACTTTGCTCGGAAGCAAACAGCCGATGGGTGTGACTCTTCAGGATCCAAATACATTTTATCAGCTTATCGGAGAACCTAATACCTCAATTGAGGGTAGCTTGCCATGCTGTGATGCAGGAGATCTGATATCATATATTAGGCAACAACAGGTTTCAGCTGTGGGTTATGCCTCAGAAATTAAACTCGCCGCTGATTCAGGTAGAAACTTGGCAACTTATCCAGAAAGCTCTGCCAGGAATGAGTTAGCTGAGCAACTTAAAATTGTTGCTAGGTTAATACATGGAGGTCTGAAATCCAAAATTTATTATGTGGAGCTTGGAGGATTTGACACACACGCAGATCAAATATCAAGCAGCTCTACCGAAGGGGTTCATGCTCAACTACTGAAAAAGTTATCAGATGCCGTATCAAGTTTTCAAAACGACTTGAAGCTACAAGGTACTGAGGATAAGGTAATAGGTATGACATTCTCTGATTTTGGCAGACGGGCAACATCCAATGCGTCAAATGGTACAGACCATGGAGTTGGTGCACCAATGTTTGTGTTTGGAACGGGTATTAAGCGGCAATTGGTTGGTACAAATCCCGATCTTATCAATGGGCTGATATCACAAACTCCAACAAATGGTGTGAGCAATAAGGATATCAAAATGCAGATCGATTTTCGACGTGTCTACTCGGATATTTTAAATGACTGGTTTGGCACAGCTTCTGCAAACACGAGCCAGGTGCTGTTTAAAAGCTTTCCAACAACTTCCCTTTTTTCAGATGTTGTTCAATCAATTTCTTCTGGTGCATGGCCAAATCCTGAGATATGGTCTCATGGACGGGTGCCTTCTACAAAAGATATAGTTCACGTCAATAAAGGCCATGTGGTCGAAGTGGGACAGAACATAACAGCAAAAAATATCGAGGTAAAAGTCGGAGGCGAGCTGAAATTCTTAGGGGATTATTCGGTCAATATCACGGGGTAGAGAAATTATAATGAGCATGGTCAAATATCTAAGATGGTACGCCGCAGTATGGTTATTTTTAATTGCTGGGTCTGTCTCATTCGGACAAAGTACAGGAATAATCAAGACGGACAGAACGTCTACTTTCGGCATTGTTAGTTTTTCAGAGGCTGCAAAGCCTACTGGTTTTAGTGATGCTAAGCATATAGATGGATATGTCAAAAAGTATGGCAAGTCGCATTTCGTTTTTCCCGTAGGTCACAAGGGTTTTTTTCGCCCATTTGCCGCTGAGGCAGATGGTACGACCGGCGCATACTTTCGTGAGAGTGCGAATACTGCTCAACTTCCGGTATCAGGACCATTTACTATCACTAGTAAATCTGAAACGGTAGAAAAGGTTAGTTCACTTGAGTTTTGGGATATTAATGGGGTAAATGCTACAAAACTCTCAATAAGCTGGAATGAAGCAAGTAAGATTGCAGAACTGACGTCAGACTCTTTGGGACTGCTAAGTATTGTAGGCTGGAGTCCAACGTTAAAAAGATGGGAGGCTATTTCGTCCGAGGTAGATGAGGTGCCACTTTCAGGAACCTCCAGTAATTTGAATAAAGGATCAATTTCAACAATTGAAGCACTAGTACCTAATACGTATAGTATTTACACGTTAGCATCGTTGAAAGCTGCGCAGACTCCACAAAGTTTTGCTGGAAAGCTAGAAATTGCAAGTTGTTCGGGTATTGAGGGATGGGTTTGGAGCCCGGGATATCCAACTGCTGCCATCATAGTGGAACTTGTCGAAGGTTCCGTAGTTCATGCTACAGCCCAGGCAAATGTATATCGTGAGGACTTAAAGAATGCAGGAATAGGATCGGGTAAATACGGTTTCAAATTCAAGCTGCCTAATCATTTGAATGATGGTCAGAGTAGGCAATTGAGTATCCGGGTACGCGGAACGAGCTACATTGTAAGTGGATCACCTATGTCTCTCAATTGCTTTTTTGCCGGAAATTTTGAGGAAGCAAATTGCAGTGCAGTTTTAGGATATGCATGGAATAAGAGTGCACCCTCAAAATCCTTAGTTGTTGAACTTCTCGAAGGGTCTTCTATAATCGGTAGTGCAACGGCAAGCCTCTTTCGTCAAGATTTAAAATCCGCAGGTATGGGGACAGGAAACTATGGTTTTCGCATAGCAGTTCCTTCCTCCTTTAAAGACGCAAAGCCACATTCCTTAAATGTTCGTATAAAGGATACTGATGTATTGCTTACAAATTCGCCTCAGGTACTAACATGTGCAGTTCCACTAAATACCGGAGTTTTCGAAAGCGTAGACTGTAATGCTGTGAAGGGTTATGCCTGGGACAAGAACTACCCGGATAGGATACTTACTGTTGAGTTATTGGATGGCAACACAGTGGTTGGCACTACTAATGCAAACGTGTTTAGAGAAGATCTGAAATCAGCAGGTATTGGGACTGGCAAGTACGGTTTCAGTCTCTCACTCCCGGCTTCTCTTAAGGACGGTCTGTCGCACACTTTGAGCATCCGTGTAAAAGGTACAGGTGTGCTGCTGGCCAGCTCGCCGCGCAAGCTTACTTGCGCAGCCTTACCTGCCTATGCCGGCAGCTTTGAGTCTGTAGGTTGCGATTCCATTCGCGGCTTTGCCTGGGACAAAAGCTATCCGGCCAAAGCGCTGACGGTGGAGTTGTTGGAAAATGACGTTGTGA
>NZ_JBHYGF010000593.1:0-18939 GCF_051859145.1 Dyadobacter sp. | reverse complement strand
ATGTAAGCCGCGCAAAGCCGCAGGAGTTACCTGTTGATAGCAATCGATTGTAAGAGCGGCTATATTAGCGGTTTGTGAAAAATCTTGAACAATGGAGCAACAATCTAAAAAACATAATCCAAACGACCACCTCGCCAATGAGCGTACCTACCTCGCCTGGGTACGAACCAGCATTGGTATCATGGGGTTTGGGTTTGTGGTCGTGAAATTTTCACTTTTCGTCCGGCAGATCACAGCCGTACTGGGTCACAAAGCGGAGGTACCTTCCACGGGCTACTCTCCCGTAATAGGGATTTTGCTGGTAGGAATGGGCGCACTTACAACACTATTCTCCTACATCAGGTACATCGACACCAAACGCCAGCTTGAAGCCGGGCAGTACTATCACTCCACGCTCCTCGTAAAACTGCTTACTGCTGTTATTTTCGTGATCAGCATGCTGTTGATCTGGTATCTGATGCAGAGTATATAGTTGCTCCAATTTAATGCATAGATATTTCCCTGGGCTCGGTTCCCGGCTTGGCGTAAGCGAGCCTGCCTAAGGGCTGAGGCCTGAAATAGGCGTCCAGTCCGGCAACAGTCATGGTAGCTGCTTTCGCGTGATCGATCGTTCCGTCCTCCCCTACTAGTGCATCTTCCGCAACAATCCGCACAATTTCACCAATTACGATGGTGGTACCATTCAGCTCAACGTCCATCATCTGCCGTAGTTTCAGACCAATGCGCACGGTCGATTGTTTGACGAATGGAGCCGAAAAGCCTTCGGAATAATAAGGTTCAAACCCGCAGGCGTCAAATTCCGAAGTTCCGGAAGGATAGCTAGCACTTGTCTGATGCGCTTGTTTGTACCAGTCAGGCAGCACATTGTTTAATGTATATTCGCCGGTAGCCCTGATATTTTTTAAAGTATCATTGTGCTCCCGCTGGGGCCGCATAACCAGGCCGACGAGCGGCGGATTTGCGCCGAGGTGAAATGCCGAACTGATCACACAAAGGTTCGTTACTTTATCTTCACCCGCCGTGCCCAGCAGGTTCAGCGATTTAAATCCTACAAGACTGTGATCAAATTGATACGGTAAAATTTCTCCATTCCGTCAATCTGCTCGCGGTTAAGGTGTTCCATGTAAATGTGTTTGTTTTGAAAAATGCTATTGAAGTGATTTCATAAAATAGCTCGGTTAATGACGGAAAAGTGACTCAACCGGCGCAGAACTGCCGTTACTTCCTGCCAATGAGCATTCCAGCGAAAGCTTCGGATTCACACCCTCCTTGAATTGGTAGAAGATCCTGACAGGATGGTCGCCTGCTTTCAAATGAACGGAGCCTGTAACCCGCTGCTCTTTCCGGGCTTCGAAACTTCCATCCAGTACATTTGCCTGATGCAGTTTCAGCAAAAAGCCACTGCTTGCAGACATCGCCATTTCGTAAGTGCCGTCTTTCTCAATATGCATCAAACCTTCAACTACAATCAACCCCTTTTTCGTCTTCAATTCAGAGAAGTCCAGAGAAGAAAGGGTACCCTCGCGGGCAGGCTTTGTGTTTTTCAAATCCGCGATCCACGGAAAGTCGCCTTCATAAACCCTGTACTTCAAACCCTGCTTTGTTCCTTTCTGCGACACAGGCGGGATCAGCGCATTGTCGTACGGGCGGGGCGCCTCTTCATCGGGTCGCCTGACCTGCAGTACCTGTGCTTTAAAGTCCTGCTGCATTTGCTTAAATGCCGGATCCGACGCGAGGTTACTCGTTTCCTGAGGGTCTTTCACGACATTGTAAATTTCAAAATCATCCTCTGCCGATTTGATCCCGTACCTTACGCCTGCATAGTCGCCTTTCCGGATCTTCTGCATCTGGTTTCGCTGCCGCGATCGGTGGTTGGCAGAGAATTCTTCGAAGTCGGGCGTTTTGCCATTCTGGCTGTATTCAATGTAAATAAGGCTTTCATTTTTCGTGCCTTTTCCTGTCAGATGCGGCAATAGGGTTACGCCGTCCACGCGCTCGGGCGCGGGTATGTGGGCTGCGTCGGCAAAGGTGGAGAGCCAATCGTGGGAGGCACTTGGGGTATCGATCACCTGGTTGGCCGGGATCTGCCCGGGCCAGCTCACGATGGTAGGAACCCGCACACCACCTTCCCAAACATCCCGCTTGATCCCGTCGAAAGGACCAAAACTGTTGAAGAATTCGGGACTGTAATCCACATACTCTTTGGGAAGATACGATTCGATCGAAGGCCCATTGTCCGAAGTAAATACGACCATGGTATTCTCATCGATTTTCAAATCTTTCAGCAACCTGAAAATATCGCCGACACCATCGTCAATCCGCCGGCAGAGCGTCGCGTAGCGTTTGTAAGTATCAGGCCAGGGTTTCTCCGGGGTCGAGGGATTCTTATCATCATCGTAAGTTGCATTGGCATAATCGGGGTGCATGTACGAATCGGGTGTGCCGCTGGCAGTATTGATCATCTTGCCCGGCGTTCCCACCCATTGCAGTCCACCCTTCAATCCGCCGCCCGCAGGATATGGCTGCGTCGGAAGTTCCAGCACGGCGTGCGGTACATCGTAGGCGAGATACAGGAAAAACGGCTGATCCTTTTTGCCCGAATTTGTTTCTTTGACAATCCAGTTCTTGGCGGCTGCGGTCCAAAGGTCGGTTGTAAAGCATTTATCCAGCCCGTCGGAAACTTCGGTTTTATTTTCCCAAACCTTCTTTTTGCCCCGGTAAATTCCCTCTTTGGGATAATGTTCGTGACCGTCTGCGTGCTTGATGTAAGCATAGGAATAGTCAAAACCGCGGTTTAGCGGGTGGGCAGGCCACTCGGGCTCGGTGGCTTTCAAGCCTTGCAGTCCCCATTTCCCGACCAGCCCCGTTTTGTAACCTGCTTTTTGCAACACATTCCCGATCGTGAATGTGTTCTGCAGTTCCTTGTCAAACTGGTTATCACGCACATTCGCGTGCCCCTGACTTACCCCAAGCAGGATCGACGCCCGCGAAGGAGCGCACACCGGCGCGGCGCAGTAATGGTTTGTGAGCATCGCGCCACCTTTTGCCATCGCGTCCAGACTGGGTGTAAACTGCCAGGGTTCGCTGCGGTCGTTCTTTTTGTTGCGCTGGTTTTGCCAAAAAGCCCCCACATCACCCCAGCCCATATCATCCACCAGAATAAAAATAATATTTGGCTTGGCCACCTTCTTCTTTTGTGCATCAGCAGGCAGCACCGCCAGCACAGCGAGCGCGAGCAGACATTTGCTTACCGCTGATCTCATTTTAAATACATTCATGATACTTTGTTTTTACCGGTCACAGTTCAGGATCTGGTCGCGGCTCAGGTTAATTTGTAACGGGTGGTTGGAATAGCCAAAGATAGTGGCGCTGCGGGTTGAAAGAATGGTTTTCTTATACTTTTCGCAGGTAGTTTGTCATATCCGCATTCAGGCAGCTTACCTAACTCATCCGGCAATTTCTGGTACAAGTAAAACTTACATGACCTCCATCGCCTCCGTTTACTTAAGAAGAACGTTTATCAGGTATAGAATTTTTGTTAACCAAATAGCTGGTTATTCCACTTTCGTACTAACACTTAACTTCCATGATGCGTACCCGAATTTTGTATTCCCTCATTATACTGACCAGTACTGTTTTGATGTCCATGAACCCGGAAGCTAAACACATTACCGAAGGCAGCTGGTATCCCGGACGCACAACCTCCAAAGTCACTATTGCGCCCTGTGGCAACAAATTTTGTGGTACAATCACGTGGATCAAAGACCCTTCCAAGGCAATCAAGAATGGGGAAGTTGGGGCTATGATTTTTAAAGACTTTACGGTCACTGATCAACATACACTGGAAGGCGGAAAGATCTTTGATCCCCGCAATAACAAATGGTACAGTGGCAGGCTGAAAGTGGGAAGCGACGGCAAGCTGGAAGTGCGCGGCTGGGTAGGTATGCCTACATTCGGAAAATCAATGTACTGGACGCGGGCTAATTAGAGAAGTTCAGCCGCCTGGATAACAAATGATTTTATCGAAGGGACTATTTGGATCGGCGGCATTTTTCACTGCAATATTTGACTTCGTCCCACACCTTCTCCCACTTTTTACGCCAGGTAAAAGGCCTTCCGCAAACCACGCAGATTTTTTGCGGAAGGTCCTGTTTTTTGGTCATGGCCATATTTCCGGCAATTAGAGGTACTTTTTGTTTATTAATCCGTGGGGCCGGCGTTTAAAGCTTTTCAAGCAAAGTACGCATCTCTTTCAGTGTTGATGAGATTTCAATGTACTTGTGGGTGTTATCGGCAACAACCATGCTGGAATGCGCATTCTGCAATGTTCCTACTGCTACTTCCAGGTCCTGACAAAAACGGTCACGAAGTAACAAATGCACCCGCTCAATATCATTATTTCTTTCCGTCAATGCTTTATGCATGGCCTTCATCGCGCGGTCTGCTTTTTTGAGCTCAATCAGATTGACCACGTGCCGCGCAAGTACCTGCAAAGCTGATATCTGCTTATCAGTCAGCTCCCGGGGCTGGTTGTCGATCACGCAAAGCGAACCCAGTGCGAAGCCCCGGCTGTCTATCAGCGGTGCCCCGGCATAAAAGATCACATTCGGGTACCCTGTGACCAGGGGGTTGGCTGAAAACCGGACATCATTGCGCGAATCGGGCACGATGAAAACCTGCGAGGGATTCTGGATCGTGTGCGTACAAAAAGCGTATTCCCGCGGTGTTTCCCGCACCGACAATCCAAAATTGGATTTGAACCATTGCCTCGAATCGTCTATCAGACTGATAAGGGAAATGGGCGTCTGGCAGATTTCCGATGCTAATTCTGTGATATCGTCATACTCCTTCTCATGCAGTGTATCAAGGATATCATAGCCTCTCAATGCATTTAACCTTTCCTGCTCTGCCATTTTCAATCATTTTCTGGATTCGATGCAAGATCTGAAACTTTTCGTGAAGCGTTTCGGAAAAGAACAGCCGAGTGCCTGTATTACTTCAATTAGCCTGTTTTTCTCAGTTGGAGCTTGTGCGCTCGCCGGGTAAGGTGGCTCTTTCCCAATAGTCGCAAATTGCACCCAGCTGGTCTTTAAGACCTTCATAGGTTTTTGCTTTGAGATAAAATCCCTGAACCAGGGACATATACGCATCTTCAACATCGCGGGGATGTACCGCGTCCGAAAGAAAGATAAATGGTATTGAACGCCTTTTGAGCGTCTCATCCGAGTTAATGAGCTCTTTTAGTTCCAGGCCCGACATCTGCGGCAAGTGCAGATCGCAGAGTATAATAAATGGCCTTTCAGTTGTAGAACGAAGATAATCGATCAGCGCCTGGCCGTTGTCGAAATTAATTACCTGATTGGAGCAGCCATTGTCTTTAAGTGCATCTGCCACCAGGTATCTGTCGTCGTCATCTCCCCCGACGTACAGAATAGATCCGTTTTGCATGTTTATATGAAGTTTAATTTATAAAAGAAAAAATCGCGCCAGGGAACAATGTAGAACCTGCCCGCTACGAATTCACAGTCTTTGTTCCCCAACTACAATTGATACAATTCCCGCTCACGGTAGTGACTAAACTGCGCCGGCCAAATAATTCTGACTTATCTGGGGATTGTTTTGTACTTTTCTAAAATTAATTCATACTCAACTGTTTTCATGAAAAAACTCTACTGCTTCATTGCGTTCTTGCTTCCGTTTGCTTCTTACGCACAATGCCCCAGCGAAGTGATCCTCCAGGGCCAAGCTTCGGTTAACGACTTCCCCACCGACTATCCCGGATGTACTGCAATACCGAACTACATTGTTATCGGAGGGGGATTTGGATCACCAATTACAGACCTTACGCCATTGAGCGGGATTACCTCCATTGGGACGGCGCTCGTCATCAGCTACAACGCGGAGCTGACTACGCTGGCCGGCTTGGAAAATCTTGTGAGTGTCGGAACGGACATTCAGATTTATGACAATTTGAATCTGATCGAAGTAAGCGCCCTGGCTGGCATCACGGCGATCCCGGGGGAATACCTGGTGCAGAACAATACTTCGCTCACAACCCTCGCCGGGCTGGGTAATGTGCAGACAATCGGCGGCATTACGACCATTGACAAGAACCCTGCACTGACTACGCTGGGAAGTATGGCACTTACCAGCACCAATGAAAAGATCCTGATCCAAAACAACCCCGCACTTACTGACCTGCTTGGCCTGACCAACCTCACAAGCGTCGGCGGCCATCTCGCGATCATCAATAACAAATTGATGACGTCGATCTCAGGACTTACGGCGCTCACGAGCATTGCCGGCGATCTCTATATAGAGGAGGATTCTTCGCTGACGAGTTTGGCGGGTCTGGAAAACCTCACGTCCATCGGCGGGACGCTTCAGGTGAGCGACAATGACTTGCTGACCAGCATTCAGGCGCTTTCGGGCATTACTTACGTTAATGGCGAATTGAATATCTATGCCAATCCATCTCTGACCACCCTCGCCGGTCTGGATGCATTGACGGGTGTCGGCGCGGATCTGGATCTGGACGATCTCCCGGCATTGACCACATTAAGTAACCTTTCTTCATTGACCAGTGCAGGCAACATTTACATTAACGATCTCCCGCTGATTACGAATCTGCAGGGATTGCAAAACCTCACGACAGTAGGCGATGAAATTGAACTTTCAAACAATGATCTATTGGCCAGCATTCAGGAGCTGTCCAATCTTACTTCATTGAATTCCATTGAAATTGATGATAACCCGGTGCTCACATCGCTTACAGGTATTGAAGGTATTACGGTGTACAATGGGGATGTTAATATTGAAGACAATGATTTGCTAGCCGATCTGTTACCCCTGTCAGGTGTTACCCAGGTTGTTGGCTCACTTAACATTGAGGATAACCTGTCATTGACAAGCCTGAACGGGCTTGGCCAGATCACTTCCGTCGGCGAACTTTCCATTGATGGAAATGATGCATTAACCTCGCTCAATGGATTAACACTCACCTCTGCCCCGTACATCCGGATCAGCTATAACAAGCTGCTTGTCAATTTAAACGGATTAGGTACCATCACCGATGTAGTCAACCTGAATATCCTGGAAAACGAGTCGCTGATAGATTTGTCAGGCCTGACAGTATCTCCGACAATGAGCTACATCGACATTGAAAACAACCCTAACCTGTCCACTTTGGAAGGTTTGGAAGCAGTTACATCGGTTGATAACATGCTGATTCTTGGCAATAGAAAACTGACCAGCTTGAAAGGACTCGATAATGTCACGCAAATACCTCTTGGACTCGCACTCGCGGATAACAGGGCTTTAACAGATATTACCAGCCTGTCGAAGCTTACCACAACCGGCGTATTATTTATTGTAGGCGACAGCGCATTGGTCGACCTGCAAGGTCTTGAAGGATTGCAGACTGTCGGAGGACAGCTCGCCATTCTGAATAATCCGGCACTGACCAGTCTGAAAGGTTTGAATGGACTTACCCAGATCGGCGGGTTAGGTGATGTGAGCTTAATACTGGCCAACAACAAAGCGCTGACCAACGTCGACGACCTTTCTGGGTTAAAAGGAATTGAAGGCGGGTTGGTCATTTTCGGTGACAGTGCATTGACGAGCGTCCAGGGCCTGAGCAACCTGGAAGCGATCGGGCCTTATGGTACTTTGTCTATCGTTGGTAACCCTGTTTTGTCCAGCCTGGAAGGTATCGGAAAGTTTGAGAGCGTCAGTGATATGGAAATCATTCTGAACGACGCATTGACAGATCTTTCCGGCCTGGAAAGTTTGGGTACGGTGCTCAACGATCTTACTATCGGAGGAAACAAGGCGCTTACCTCCCTTAACGGACTGAGCGGTTTGACCCAGATCGGCGGTTATTTTACCCTGGAATCCAATGTGGTACTTTCGAGCCTTAGCGGTTTGAGCGCACTAACCTCCATTGGAAACACGCTGGCGGTGACAGACAATACTGAACTGAGTACCTGCGCGGTAATTGGGATATGTGCCTATCTGCAAAATAATGTACCGGGAGCGGCTGTCTTCTATGGTAATGCAACAGGTTGCAACTCAGAAGAGGAAGTGAAAACGGCCTGCGCAAGTCTTCCCGTTACATTGGTTGACTTCTCGGCCGCGAAGCAGGAGGCTTCTGTGCAGCTCCGCTGGTCAACCAGCAGCGAGATCAACAGCGGCCGTTTCGAAATTCAGCACAGCCGGAATGAAGGTCGGTCGTGGGTAACGATCGGTCAGGTGCAGGCGAGTAGGGAGAGTTTTGAATTAAAAAAATATGACTTCGTGCACGTTAAACCTTCCAGGGGTCAAAATTTCTACCGTTTGAAGATCATCGACCTGGACGATACATATGCATTCAGCAGCATTCGTAACGTAGATATGGGCGGATTGAGTGAATTCCTGGTTTATCCGAATCCGGTAGCTGACCAGCTGACCGTTGAGGTAGAGAAAACGGTCACTTCGGGCAAGGTGCAGGTTTACAATGCAGCAGGCGAAATGGTCCTTTCTAAAAACATGACTTTTTTCGAAGAACCTTCCACGCTGGAAATTGCGAAGCTCCCTGCGGGAATTTACACAATCCAGATGCTGAATGGGCAGGGTAAGAACGAGGTGAGAAAATTCATCAAACTCGCGCGTTAAGGAAAATAGTTATCAAGCTTCAAATGCGGCTGAATAGGATTAAAAACCGCATTTGAAGCTTGATTCCTGAATAACAGAATAGCAACTGCAAAAATTTTACATCGCAATCAAAGCTCCGTTTTGCCGCTAATTTTCTGAATGTGGCATTGATCGGCTTTGATGACATAATCCTCCTTTACAACCACCTTACCTGCCCGCTCGCCGATGAACCGGAAGTTGTCCACGCCCCCGCTCAATTTTGGCTGGTAGTTGTCGTCAAGAACAATGTAGTAATTACCTCCCAGCCCCCAGCGCTGCGAATAGCGGATTGTGTCGGAATTAGATAATCTGACGGTATATGCGGTTGTCAGCGAATCGCCGGGCACCAGCAGCGTTACGGCTCTGAATTCTTCGGTGCAATTCACAGCGGGCTCGTTTTTGGAGCAACCGTGCAGCGAAGCCGCAATACAAAAGGTTAATTCGAATGCAAGTGTTCTGATTGTCATATCGCTCTTCCGGGTTAAGTGAGTATTGTAGTTGCCCGGAAGAGACAAAATCTGCAAGCTAACAGTTGGAAGCGCTGCTGAACTAAGCCAGTTACACGCCTGCCCCACCCAGGATTTCCAGCTCTTGCCCCTTACTTGGCGCTCCGTCCAGGATTGGCATTGCCCGCGATATCAGCGCTCTTACCTGATCATGTTTAAGTGAATTGTCATGATCTTCCTTACTGTCCCAGATTTCGGTAACATAAACCGCGTTCAGTTCGGCTGCATCTTTTCCAATCACATAGAGCTTGCATCCTTTTGCATCAGAGACAAGTTCAGATGCTTCCAACAAAATGCCCGCAAGTTCATCTGCGTGCCCTGGCTTTGCAGTTAATTTTCCGTGTAACAGGTACATGAATGATCGTTTTAAAAGTTGATTGTACACCGCCGGTAATTTACAACCCCGATCGCTCCACTTCAACACCGGAAATAGAAATATTGCCTAAATCCGCCCGGGATGCACTCAGGAACATTTCTCCGGGAATGCCTTTGTGTGTGATCTTCACGTTTTTGATTTCAAGGTTCTTCACCGACGTTTCTTTGTCAAAGCCAAAAGTAGGATTGGAATACCGCGTTTCGGTACGTTTCACATTACTGATTGTCAGTTTGTCAAAATCTGAATTTTTGAATGCCAGTACCGCATAAGTTTGGGGTAAGTTGCGTTGGCTCGCGCGACTGTATACATTGGTACCCTCCACATTGGAGACCTTCACATTAGAAAAACTCCCTTTTTTATCAAACAAGCTGTAAAACAGCACAGACGCCATCGCAGTGTTCCCCTTCACATTCTCAATGACCACATTGGATACCCGCGTGTTTTCAAATGTATAAAATGCCACGCCTTTCAAAGATGGAATGGAATCGTAAATCATTTCGGGAAAAATATTCCTGACCGTTACATTGCTGTAATCCCGCGCCGGAAATGGCGACATTTTACCCTGGAAGCTGGCACCGCCGGAAGCAAATGCAATCAGGTCGTCGTTTGTAAATCCTGAGATGTTTTCGATCCGGACATTGTTGCCCCCGCCGGTCACGCCGTCGCCATTGTGGGTCAATGCACTGGTATGTTTACTGTCCCGGAAAGGATTTTGCTGGAAGCGCACATCGTGCACATGCACATCGTCGCATTCCATATAAGCGATGCCCCAGCTGCGCGTACTGTCAATCTGCATATTGCCTACTTCCAGGTTTTTGACTTTATAAAAGAACATCCCGAAACAGAAATCTGAATTGTTGACTCTATCCCGGATTGTGCGTGTTTGTGTAAATGCATTGCCATTCCATTTGCCGCCCAGTACTTTGATATTCTCATTCCCATTCACAATATCCCTGTTTCGCAGCAGGTACTGATTGCAGGATTTTTTCAGCTCGATATATGCTTTCTGATCGGCGATCAGTGTGAAGTTGGACGGGATCAGCAGCGGCGCAGAAATGAGGTAATGCCCTGCGGGGATCTCAAAGCGGTTCGTGCCGTTTCTGGCTGCTTTGTCAATGCCGTTTTGCAGGATTTTGGTCGCATCCTTTTGCGAAAATGCACTGGAATTAATCAGAATGCAGGTGATGAATGCAAATAAGTACTTCAATGCGTAAATCGTTTGGTATGAAAATGAAAAAGCGGCCTGACGTTTTTGAGGCGCAGGCCGCTTGGGTTCACAGCTACTAGTATCCGTTATTTTGTTTCAAACCCGACGACAAGTCGATTTGCGCCTGCGGGATCGGGTATACGCTCATATAAGCCTGCGGGGCGAGATTCACCACCACCGGACTTTTGGAAGCATAGTTGTACAGCCTTTCTTCCTGCTTCATCACCGTGGTGAATTTGCCGGTGCGTACCAGGTCAAACCAGCGCTCGTGCTCGTAAGCCAGTTCCAGCTGGCGTTCCAGCAGGATCAGGTCCATCAAGTCCGTTGCCTCGGTACCTTTATAATTGTGCGTTGCATTGCCAAATGCACGCTGACGCACGCGGTTAAGCTGGGCCAATGCACCCGCTTTGTCACCCAGTGCATTCAGCGTTTCTGCGTAAAGCAGCACCACATCGGCAAAGCGCAGCACAGGAATATCAATCCCCGAAGCGCCATAGGAATGCTTCACGGCATATTTGCTCACGTAAGGATACCAGATCGCCGGTGCATTGGGCTGCGCGGGCGATACCCACCACTCCTGGATCGTAGCCGCTTTACGCTTGTCTCCCTCTTCATATTTCTTCATCAGGCTCCACGAAGGCAGTGAGGTTTCGGCGCCGCGGTCGGTCACGCCTACGATCCCGCCATTGGGTGCGTAATTGGTCGATAAGCCGTGCCCGTTTGTACCGTCAATGTATTTTACCGTAAAAAGCACTTCGCTGTTGTCCTCGGTGGCCAGCTGAAAGAGCGAGGCAAAATCGTTGACCAGTGCATAGTCAAAATCCTTAATCAGCTTTTCAAACTGCGTTTTTGCATTGGCATAATCTTTCCGGTACACATATACCTTGCCCAGCATCCCCACTGCTGCTCCCCTGCTCGCGCGCCCTGTCGCAATCGCATTGCGCAATGGCAGCTTGGCCGCAGCGTCGGTCAGATCGGCGATGATTTGTGCATAAATTTCCTCTTCGCTTGCTTTCGGCAATGCAGCTGCTTCCGGTATCGAGATTTTCTCGGTTACCTTCGGCACGCCGCCAAATATGCGCACCAGGTCAAAATAGTACAGCGCACGCATGAATTTGGCTTCGCCGGTATACTGGTCTTTGGCACCCGCAGCATAATTCGTAGGGTTATCGATGTTCATCAATACCGAATTCGCGCGGAAGATTCCGTTGTAAGTCGAGTTCCAGAATGCGGCTGTCAATGCATTATCCGAGTTCAATGTCAGGAAATCGACATCGTTGGAACCTGCAATCGTCGTGTTGGTCGACATGTACAAGTTGTCGCTCGGCACTTCCATGAGCAGGTAATCAGACGCGCGGCGGCTTTGCAGGTTGTTGTAAATTCCCAGTACCGCCTGGTTGATATCGTTGGCAGTTTTGTAAAAGTTATTGGCAGTCAATACCGATTCGGGCGTCGGGTTAAGTAGCTTGTCTTCGCAGCTGGTCAATCCCAAAGCCAGTGCAGCAAAGCATTTTATGAGGTTATTTCTGATTTGCATGGTCGGTTCAGATTAAAAATTGAAGTTGATACCCAGCGTGTACACCCGGTTGATCGGTGCAGCGCCATTGTTGAAACCCGGCTTGCTGCCTGTTCCTGCAATTTCACCACCCGTATATCCTTCTGGATTGTAGCCGTGGAATTCCTTTTTGGTAAACATGAATGGATTGGCCAGCGAAGCATAGATCCTGAAATTGGACAAATGCGCTTTTTGTACCAGGTCCAGCGGAAGGGTATAACCCAGGTTGATGTTACGCACAGCCAGGAAAGAAGCGTCTTCAATGTAGGCAGAAGAGGAAGACTGGTAGGTAAGCTGGCTCAGCGAGCTGCCTGGCGTAATGCCATTTCCAGTTTCCGTTTGCGACCACCATTGTCTTTCCACAAGCGGCCTTCTCATAGCACCCAGCAATGCACCTTCGTAATATTCATTTTCAAAATTGTAGATCTTGGCGCCTACCGAAGCTTGCATCGCAATGCTCAAATCGAAGCTTTTCCAAGCAAAATTGTTGATCAGACCGAAGTAGGCTTTGGGCTGGAAATTGCCAAGTATCACCTTGTCGGCGGAAGTGATCTTGCCGTCGCCGTCTACATCCTGGTATTTGGGGTTACCCGGCTTGGAGCCTGACAATACCGGCGAATTGTTTACTTCCTCTTGGTTTTGCAGCACACCTATCACCTTATAGCCATAGTAAGAAAACATCGGCTGACCCAGTCGCAGGATCCAGCCCATTCCGTACGTGTCTGTTGTAATGCGCTCCTGCACGCCGCCAAGATCTTCCACCGTGTTGACGTTTTTCGCCATGTTAAACGAAGTCTCCCATTTGAATGCGCCTGTCAGGTTTTTGGTGGTCAATTCTACTTCGAAACCTTTGTTACGCACAGTTCCCACATTCGATAATGAACTTGTAAAACCGGTGATTGAAGGAATGGATACATTGTAAAGCAAACCATTGGTTTTCTTGTCATAATAATCCAAAACAAGACTAATGCGGTTTCTGAACAAACCTAATTCAAGACCTACGTCGTAGCTTGACGTTTTTTCCCAGCTCAGGCTGTTATTACCATAAGAAACCTGCGTCTGGCCTTTGGTAAGGGTGTTATTGGGTGCATAATACACGTCGCCGATTTGTCCAAGGTATTCAAAATCGCCGATGTTGAAGTTACCAGTCGCACCATAGCTTGCGCGAAGTTTCAGTTCACTTACTGCCGAAAGACTCTTCATAAATTCCTCCTGTGACACGCGCCACGCTACCGAGGCAGACGGGAAGTATCCCCATTTGTTATCCGGTCCGAAACGCGAGCTACCGTCTGTGCGGATAGAGGCAGATAGCAGGTATTTGTCTTTGAAACCATAATTCACCCTGCTGAAATACGAGATCAGCCCCCATTGCGACCTGGTGGAATTGGTAGCGGAAGGATTGATGATCGCATTGTTGAGCGTGCGGATAATGTCGTTGTTAAATGAACCGTTCACGGCCGCCATGTTCGAATTACTTGAATTGAACTTCTGGTAAGAAGCCCCAGCGATCGCGCTCAATGTATGCACTTCTTTGAAGGTCGTATTGTAGCTCAACACGTTCTCATTTGCGATGCTGTAACTGCTGCTCTGCGCCAGTGAACCCGAGTTCAGGTTGGTGCTCTGCGCCCAGGAAGCCTGGAAACGGTCTGTCTGGTTAGAAGCCAGGTTGGTACTGATCGACGAACGTAATGAAAGACCCTTCGCCAGGTTCAGGTTCAAAAATGCTTCGCCGAGGTTGTTGACCGTAGTTCCGTAGTAATGCGAACCTTCCAGCGTCGCCATCGGATTGGCCTGTCCGCTCACCACCGCGCCCCAGTAAGAACGAGAGTTGGGATAAGTACCGTCCGGGTTTTGCACCGCTACAAAGCTTGGGAATTTGATATAGTTGTTAATGTCGGTAGAAGCGAAACGCCTTTTTGAATAAGAGGGATTGAGCATAAAGCCCAGGCTCACCACCGAGTTGACGGTCACATCCACATTGGCGCGCACGCCGTAGTTTTTATACCAGGTGTTTTTCAAAGTTCCCTGCTCGTCTTTCAGCGTACCTGATACATAGTAACGCACGTGGTCTGTGCCACCGCCTACCGAAAGGTTGTAGTTCTGCACTGTGGCGCTGCTGAGTACCTCATCTTCCCAAACCACATTGTTGCCGTTTTTCAAAACATCACTCACCTGATACGCATTGGGCCTGCGCGGATCGTTCCAGACTGGCAAAGTAGGATCTCCGCCTATCCACACGTATTCGCGGTTTTGGTAGCGTACTGCATAATCGTAGTACTCCTGCCCTACCAGCCAGTCGCCATGCTTTTTCGGACTAGCTACACCTGCGTATGCATTGAAATTGAATTTTGCCTTGCCTGATTTCCCTTTTTTAGTTGTGACAATAATCACCCCGCCTGCACCGCGTGAACCGTAGATCGCCGCCGCCGAAGCATCTTTCAACACTTCAATGGATTCGATATCATTGGTACTGATGCTCCCCAGGCTACCGCCCGGAAATCCGTCGATCACCACCAATGGATCGTTACCTGCGTCAATGGAACTCGCTCCCCTGATCCTGATCAAAGGGGCGCTGCCCGGCGAAGTATTGGTTTGCGATACATTCACCCCCGCAAGTCGCCCTGCCAGTACTGACTCCGGCCTACCTACGGGAATCTGATCGAGAACGGTATTCTCCACTTTGGATACCGCCGCCGTAACCGAGCTTTTCTTAACAGCTCCGTAACCCACTACCACGAGTTCGTCGAGTACCGTGTTGTTCTGGAGCATGGTCACATTGATCACCGATTTGCTTCCTACCGGCACTTCGTTTTTTTCGTAGCCGATAAACGAAAAGGTAAGCACATCACCCGCGCCTGCCTGGATCCGGTATTTACCATCTGCATCGGTGGTAACCCCTTTGCTGGTACCTTTGATCACGACGCTCACACCGGGCAGCGATACATTGCCGACACTATCGACAACAATACCGGAAACGTCTCCGGCATTTTGCGCGTAGCCCGTGATGCTCAGGAGCATCGCCAGCAAAAAAGCAGGCAATGTCCATTTTTTGTAGAATTTCAATCTGTTCATACGGAATTGGGTTTATTGGTTATCAGAAAAAAACCTTCCCGTGCACGTGCCCGGGGTACTTCATATAAAAAATCACCGGGACCTTACGGTCTTGACTTCCCCCTCAGTAACTGCATCAAGCTGGTTGCCAAAGCTTTGTCGTACATAGGTTGCTATCTCGGCCAGCTGGGTATCCGTCAGAAACGCCATAGCCGGCATGTGCTGGTCGTAAGATTTTCCATTCACTTCTATTTTGCCCGAAAGGCCTTTGAGCATGATCTGGATAAGCTGTTCCTTATCCTTTACCTGCCCGGTTCCTTTTAGCGGCGGAAACACTTCGGCTACTCCTTCCCCATTTTGTTTGTGGCAAGAAGCGCAATACTGGTTATACAGCCGCTGCCCCGGGGGTACCGCCGGTAATGCAGCTGTTTGCGGCTCGGTATCTCCCTTTTTGCCGGGCGTGATCCGCAGGATCTGATCGTCTGCCGGTTTGGGAAATCCTGTGGCAGGGTTCCAGTCGCGGTTACTGGTGGAAACATAGATACTCCCATCGGGCGCGACACAAATGTCCCGCAGCCGGCCATACTGTGCGTCGAGTACAATGGTCTCCAATTCGATCTTTTTACCCGTTTTATCCAGTTTGAGAATGCGAAGGTCGCTTTCTTTCAGGGTTGTGAGTAAAATGGCATTCTTCCATTCCGGGAAGAGGCTGTTATTGTAAAAAGCAATTCCAGCTGGTGCAATCGTCGGTGTCCAGGATTTAATGGGTTCAATGATTTTTACTGAATCACAAAACTGCTTCTCGGCAGGTTGGTCGCAAAAACCTTCCACTTTCGGCCAGCCGTAATTGCCGCCTTTTTGAATGATATTCAGCTCGTCTTCCAGCGCGTCGCCGTGTTCGGAGGCGTACAACATTCCATTTGTCCCGTAAACCAGCCCCTGAATATTGCGGTGTCCCCACGACCAGACCAGGCTTCCCTTGATGGGATTATCGGCCGGTGCAGTACCGTCCATGTTCATGCGCAGTACTTTCCCATTCAGCGATTTCGTATTCTGCGCATTTGTAATCGTGATCGCGTCGCCGGTCGCAAACATCAGCTTTCCGTCTGGTGCAAAAACGAGTCTGGAACCATTGTGCCCCGTGTGCGCCGGAATTTCAAGCAGCGTTTTCGGATCGGTTAACTTGTTGTTTTTGTAGGTAAACCGCACCAGCTTCGTCGTAATCAGCGAATCCTTTTTACACATATAATCAACGAACACAAACGGTTTGCGCCTGAAATCAGGGTGGATCGCCATTCCCAGCAATCCCAGCGAGCGGTACCGGTACACTTCATCGATTTTCAAAAGCAGCGTTTTCTCACCTGTTTTGGGGTTTATCCGGCTGATCGTGCCGCTTTGTTCTGTTAGCCAAAGCTGATCATCAGGCCCCCAGATCATTTCCCAGGGTACATTCAAACCGGAAGCTACGGTGGTAACTTTCAATGGCGTATCAACAAATGCATCCCGCTGCGGTACATTCTGATAGTTCCTGAAATGCCACATGCCCGCCAGGATCAATCCTGCTGCTAGCCGATACACCGCTGTCATACTAGATCAGATTGACTTCCTTCTCCAAAAATGCACCTACAAATTCATCATCAACCAAATGCGGGTAAGCTTTGGTAACCCTCGTAATTTCCTCCGCCTGACCAGGTGAAAGGTCTTCTTTGGGGTTCAATGTCCAGATTCCCTCCATGAGTCCCTGTCTTCTGAGCACTTCGTGTACGCCGGTAATGCAACCGTGAAAGTTGTTTGCAGGGTCGAAAATTGCCGCATTCATATCAGTCACTTCCACATTGGCGCTGAGCAGCTTTGCGATGGCTTCCTCAGATCCGTTGACTGCTTTTTTAATTTCTGCCAATAACTGCACAGACCTTTCTGTCCAAACGGCATAATGTCCCAGCAAACCACCTACAAACCGCTTTTCGACTTTCGCTCCATTCACATCAAACACAAACGGCGTTAGCAAATCGGCCACAATATTGTCGTCGTTTCCGGTATACAATGCAATCTCATCTTTCCGCGAAGAGCAGGCGACCGCGCGAACCACGTCGATTGTCTGGTACCGGTTAAATGCAGCTACTTTGATCGCAGTCACATTCGGTATCTCTGCAAATTTTTGCCAGAATTCATAGCTGAAAACCCTGCCTCCCACTGCCACCTGCAGATAGAAGCCGAACACGGGAATTTTCTCAGCTACCTTTTTCACGTGTGCGATAATCTCATCCTCAGGCTCTGTCCTGAATGCGGCCATACTCACCAGTCCGAGATCGTAGCCGTATTGAAGGGCTATATCCGCTTCTTTCAGCGCCTGCTCCGTTTTGCCGCAGATACCTGCTACTTTGATAAAAGGTCTGTCCAGCTCCGCCTTGTCGATTTCTTCCGCAGTCATCGCGAGTACTTTTTCAAACAAATTGATCTCCGGATCGCGGATCTCAAACTGCGTTGTGTGCACGCCGATCGCCACGCCACCTGCGCCGCTGGCCATGTAATACCGCGTCAATCCGCGCTGCCTGGCTTCATCCAGTTGCAGCTCACGTGTCAATGCAAGCGGGTGTGCCGGAATAACCGTTCCTTCAAACAGCAGCTTTTTCTTCTGTTCGTTCAACATTTTGTATGCGATTTTACTGATATACCAACTCTATTTTCTTCCTAAAACTGTCCTTTTCTTTCCTGGAAATGGGTGGGCTTATTGATGGTTTTGCCACCTTCCAAAAGCCACTGCGCAGTAATGCCGATCATCTCTTTCAATGTAGTCCGCGGATAGCCGAATAAACGGAATGATTCAGCAGCGTTACTCAGCAATGCAGTGGGCTGTTCCTCCCCTAAAAATGTTGGTTCGGTATTGAATATACGTCCGAATTCCGATGCCAGCCAGCGGAGGGAAACGGTCTCGGGCCCGGTGATGTTCAAAAGCTTCGCGGGCGCCTCGCAATGCAGCAGCGAGCGGATCGCCATTTCATTGGCGTCGCCCTGCCAGATTACATTCACATGTCCCATACTTACGTCGATCGGCTTTCCGTTCAGTACCGATTTGGCAATTTCAAGCAGTACGCCGTACCGGAAATCAATGGCGTAGTTCAGGCGGTAGATCAAAAGCGGTGTGCCGTAAACGGATGAAAAGTATTGGAACAAACGCTCGCGGCCGAGACAAGACTGTCCGTACTCCCCTACCGGATTCGCTCGCAGCTCCTCGGTAGCGCCGCCCGAGTTCACAGGCGTAAACGGATATACATTGCCCGTAGAATACACCACAATGCGCGACCTGCGGAACTTCTCGGCTACGCGGCCGGGCAGGTAGGTGTTCATCGCCCAGGTATAAGGCTCGTTGTTGGAGGTACCAAACTTGGTACCAGCCAGGTACAGCACATTTTCAATTTCAGGGAGGTCGTGCAACTGGGTATCATCCAGGATATTGGCAGAAATGGTGTCGATACCTTCTGCATTCAGCTCCGCGGTCAGGCCGGGTTCGCTGAAACGCGATACTGCCACCACACGCTTGTCGAGACCGGCGCGTTCAATCGCCTGTTTCGCA
>NZ_JBHYGF010000592.1:0-19054 GCF_051859145.1 Dyadobacter sp. | reverse complement strand
TTTTTAATTTTGAATGACTGAATGAGTGAATGAGTGAATGAGTGAATGTTGCTTTTGTCACCCTGAGCGCAGTCGAAGGGGAGTGGCACCACGCCCTTCCCTTCGACTGCGCTCAGGGTGACAAAGGGTCAAAAATACCCCCCCTTTTTCCTATCTTCCATTGCTGCTTCCGTTTGCTGGTCGTCGATGCGGGTTTCGCCTCTTTCGCTGATCCTTGAAATGGTAATTTCAGCGATAACTTCATCCAGGGTTGCGGCGCTTGATTCAACAGCTGCGGTGCAGGTCATATCGCCCACTGTGCGGAAACGTACCTGGCGCGTCACGATCTGGTCTTCCGGATCCGACTCAATTACAGGCGTATTATTGAGCAGTTTTCCATCTCTTAAAATCAGCTCTCTTTCGTGGGCAAAATAAATGGAAGGTAATGCGATACCTTCTCTTTTCAGGTAAGCCCATACATCCAGCTCGGTCCAGTTCGAAATCGGGAATACACGCACGTTTTCGCCTTTCTGTATTCTCCCGTTAAACAAGTTCCACAATTCAGGGCGCTGACGTTTTGGGTCCCACTGACCGAACTCGTCGCGGAACGAGAAGATACGCTCTTTTGCACGCGCTTTTTCTTCATCACGGCGGGCTCCGCCAATGCAGGCATCAAATTCAAATTCTTCAATCGTGTCGAGCAAAGTAAAGGTTTGCAGCCAGTTACGACTTGCGTTCTTACCAGTCTGCTCTTTCAGTCCTTTCGCTTTAATCGTATCTTCCACATATCTCACGATCAGCTTCGCACCAATCTTTTCAGCAAGCGCATCGCGGTATTCAATTGCTTCAATGAAGTTGTGGCCGGTATCCACGTGTACCAGCGGAAATGGGATTTTACCTGGTGCAAATGCTTTTTGGGCAAGATGGACGAGCGTAATAGAATCCTTTCCACCTGAAAAAAGCAGCGCAGGGCGTTCAAACTGTCCCGCTACCTCACGCATAATGTAAATGGCTTCTGCTTCAAGCTGGTCCAGGTAATCCGGCGCTTTTTTCTGCGAGGCTACCGAAGCTTCATTGATTGATACTGACATGGTATTTTGTTTTCTTGCAAGAATTGTTTTTGGCGGTCGGCTTTCGGCAATCGGCCGTCGGCTTGAAACCTATAATTGTGTTTTTGGAAAAGTCAAATTGCATTGCCGACAGCTGAAAGCCGAAAGCCGAAGTTATTTCGCATGCAACCCACACTCCTTCTTTGATTCATCTTCCCACCACCAGCGACCGGCGCGGAAATCTTCGCCTTCCTGGATTGCTCTTGTACATGGAGCGCAACCTATGCTCACAAATCCTTTGTCATGCAGCGGATTGTACGGGATACCGTTGGATTTGACGTAATGTTTAACTTCTTCAAAGTTCCAGTTCAGGATTGGATGGAACTTGACAAGCTGATGTGCTTCGTCCCATTCCAGCTGCGGCATATCGTGGCGGTTGCCCGACTGCTCTGCCCTTATGCCCGTAACCCAGATTTTGGCACCTTTCAGCGCGCGGTTCAAAGGCTCTACTTTACGGATAAAGCAGCATTCTTTCCTGTTCTCCACTGAATCGTAGAAGCTCAGCGGACCTTTGGTGCTCACCAATTCTTCTGCCGCGGCAGTCTGGGGATAGTATACTTTTATTTTCGTATCGTAGCGGGCATTGGTCTTTTGCAGCGTCATATAAGTCTCGCTGAAAAGTCTGCCGGTATCCAACGTGAAAATCGTGATATTCAGATTGTTCTTCAAGATCAGATCAGTAATAACCTGATCTTCATAACCCAGACTGGTAGAAAACACAACTTCGCCGGGAAACAAATCCGCCAATACAGCCAGCGACTCAATTTCGCTTTTCCCGGCGATAGCGGCGTTTAATGATGTTAATACTTCGTTCATGGTGATTATTAATTCAATTCGAAACGGGCGACATTGAGAAACCGGTTGTTTAAATGATCAAAATCGCTATCTGTTGTAATCAGCGTCGCCTCAAGTGTACTTGCAACTGCCGCAATCCATAAATCATTCTTCCCCATATTTCTGGCTGAACAATCCAGCCTGTTTCCCGGCAATCTTCCTTGACTGAATGCATCGATTTCTGCATAGCGATTGACGATGTCATCAGTCAGGTCAAAAAGTGGAATAAATTGTGTGAGCAACTTTTCCAGTTTGGTAATTTTAAGGTCTCCCCAGCCATTCTGAATAGCAAGGGACCGCAATTCACCTATTATTATCGCGGGAAGCACTACTTGCGTTTCCGATTCAAAAATGCCGAAAGTTTCTTCGATCCTGTACCAGGAGGGATGCTTTCTGAAATAGGTTAAAATGATGTTTGTATCTAGTACATATTTCATTTATTTAACTGCGAGAGAAGTAATTCAAGTGGCTCCTGAATATCCAGTTCGTCCCTCAGCCGATCCAACTTTTCCTTATTCAAACCTGTGTAACGCTGTCTCCTTATTTGCTCTTGCACTGCATCCTCGGCAGTGCGGTACTTGATCTTAGACCACGTTTCAGCTTGATCTTTCGGCAACTCACTCGTAATAAATTCCGTTTCCTCAATTCCGGCCAATTTCGCAGCCTGCTCCACAGACACGAGTTCTTTCTCATAGAGCTGCCTTGCTATGGAAAGTGAAACTTCCTGACTGCTTAATTCATCCGGTATCTTGATTGTTACAGTGTGCATTTGTATAGTAGTTTAAGTGATTACTACTCCAATATACCACTTTTCACCGACACCTCGACAGCCTGAGTAAAATCTTCAATCAGGTCTTCAATGTCTTCTAAACCAACTGAAATGCGGATCAAACCCGGGGTGATACCCAACGCTTTTTTCTCCTCCGGTTTCAATTTGGCGTGGGTTGTTGTATTTGGATTTGTTACAATCGTTCTGGTATCTCCCAGGTTTGACGAAAGTGAAGCAATTTCCAGTGCGTCCATAAATGCGGCAACCCTTTCGAAGCCACCTTCCAGCTCAATTGTAACAACTGCGCCGCCTGCTTTCATTTGTTGCTTCGCAAGCTCGTGCTGCGGGTGCGAAGCCAGGAACGGGTACTTCACCTGCTTCACCTCCGGGTGTTTTTCCAAAGCTGTCGCGAGCTGCAATGCATTGGATGCATGTTTTTCCATTCTCAGGTTCAGCGTTTCAAGACTTTTACTCAAAACCCACGCATTGAACGGTGACATCGACGGACCAGTCTGGCGGCAGAAAAACCGCAGTTCCTTGATGTACTCCTTTTTACCAACAACAATTCCTCCCAACACACGGCCTTGTCCATCCATGAACTTCGTTGCCGAATGCAACACAAGGTCAGCGCCGTAATCCGCGGGAGTTTGCAAAGCGGGTGATGCAAAGCAGTTATCTACATTGAAAATGATGTTGTGCTTCTTGCAAATGCGCCCGATCATCGCCAGATCTACCAGGTCCAAACCAGGATTGGAAGGTGTTTCCAGGTAAATCATGCGCGTGTTAGGCTGAACTGCCGCCTCCCATTCCGCTTCCGTCGCGTCAGCATCCAGGTAGGTGTGCGTAATGCCCCATTTGCTCAGGATCTGGGTAATTACCTGATGCGCCGAACCAAACAGTGCGCGACAAGCCAGAATATGGTCGCCCGTTTTCAACAAAGCCGCCATACTCGCAAATACTGCCGCCATTCCGGTTGCAGTCGCAACACCATCTTCACAATCTTCCAGCAGACAAACTTTGTCTACAAACTCCTGCACGCTCGGGTTTGAAAAACGGCTGTAAATATTCCCCTCTTCTGTTTCCTCAAAAAGCGCCTTGCCCTGCTCAGCACTTTCGAAAGTAAAACTGCTCGTCAGGAACAACGGAGTCGAATGCTCACGGTACTTCGTTTTGCCCGTCTGCGTGCGGATTGCTTTGGTTTGTTTTTTCATTGGAAAACTTCGGCTTTCGGCTGTCGGTTATCGGCATTAAATCCGCATTCCTTTCCTGTAAGCACTATTAATTGCGATTATTGAACCTGAAAAATGTTTAGCTGTCGGCTATCAGCACTCAGCCGTCTTTATTTAAATCACTGTGAAACTATATAAACTCAATCTAAAAAGACTGCTGTCCCCCAAAAGCCGACGGCCGAAAGCTGATAGCCGACAGCCCTCAAAGGCTACTCAAAACCATATATATAATCCTCAAACTCACAATAATAACTATCGTCCCTACCATGATCATCATCGTTTTGATCGGCAGCCTGCGTGAAAGGTTCGCTGCGATGGGGGCGGCTACCATTCCGCCTAGTATCAATCCCAGGACGACCTGCCAATGCGAAAAACCGATGATGCTGATGAAGGTGATCGAACTGGCAAGAGAAACGAAAAATTCAGCCAGGTTCACCGAGCCGATGGTATATTTCGGGTGACGTCCGCGGGCGATCAGCGTGGAAGTTACAATTGGTCCCCAGCCTCCGCCGCCTATCGAATCGAGCGTTCCGCCGGCCATTGCAAGCCAGCCTATTTTCCGAATCGGCTTTTTTTCGACACGCTTTTTTAACGCTTTCTGAATGATAAGAATTCCCAGTATCAGCGTGTAAACTGCCACGAGTGGCTTGATGATATAGATATATTGTTCGAGTGAAGAGAGCAGGTAAGCGCCCGTAATTGCGCCGAGTACGCCCGGAAACAGGATCTTCTTGAAAAGCTTGCTGTTTACATTGCCGAATTTCAGGTGCATATAGCCCGAAACCCCGCTGGTGAAAATCTCCGAGCTGTGTACACTCGCACTTACAGCCGAAGGCGGCACGCCCAAAGTCAGCAGAAATGTGGCCGCTGTTACGCCATATGCCATTCCCAATGCACCGTCGATCATCTGCGCGACAAAGCCGCCGAGCACATAGTAGAAGAAATTTTCATTTACTTCCAGCTCATTCCAGAGCACAGTGAGACGATCGTAGGTGAAGAATGTGAATAACAAATGTCCGAGCACCATCAATGCAATGGCGGAAAAGATATTGACTGCGACTTCGGTCCTGGTACGTTTACGAACTGTGGCCGCCCAAACTTTCTGCTGGATAGTTTCCCAGGTAAGTGGCGTTTTTGTTGCGGGATTTGCAGAATGGACCTCAGCCTCGGCGGAAGCCATAGGAGCGGTTGTATTAAATGGAAGATCTGATTCTGCGGGCAGATCCCGAAGGTAAACTACCTGACCTTTTTCCCGTGCAATCGCAGCCAGCCGGCGATCTTCATCGGGATTTCCGCTCGCGATATAAGCTACGTCGAGTGATTCCCAGTGGTTTGCTGCGTTGGTATCAGATGAGGGTGTAAAATCCGCCGCTTCCTTCAAAGTCTATAAACTATACTATTTTTGTAGAGTATCTATGACTGCAAAGGTAATTTCAAATTGTTAAATTTCAAAGGCGGGGAACTTGCAAAAAGGCAGAAGAGACAAGTCTCTGTGATTTGTCTCTTCTGCCTTTAAAAGGGTACGATGGTGCATTTTCCGATCAGTAACAGCGTACTTCGAATAGGGCCGCCGGGACATTTTCGTGACCACTTTTCAGTTTTAAGCTGACTGATTTTGTGGTAACTGGTCTCTCAAGTTGTACACTTCGCCTGGTCTGGTGATTGTCGGTAATGCGGCCAATCACATTTCCATTATCGTCGGTGATTTCTACATCAGGCACGCAAAATGGCATGATGTTTTCCGGATGAACGTAAATTACATTTTCCATGGGGTGGTCGGAATCAGTGTCAAAAACCAGCTCTATTCTGTTGATTTCGACGTCTTCGTTCCATTCGATCGTTACAGCAGGATTGCGGTCCTCCAATTCGGCTACCCAGGCATTAGGCGCAGCTATCGGTCGATGCAATCCGTTTTGGAGGTTTTCGGGTTTAAATGAGGCAATTGGTTCGCTCAGCTGAAATGCGAGGTTCCTGCCTTCCGGCCTGCGCTGCGGGCACCAGAATTCAAAGGTATCTACGCCGAGATCCTCCGTTGGTTCCTGTTTTCCGTAGTTTGAGACAGCCGGGTTTGTTGCGTTAAAAACGGTTAAAATGCCAGTTATCCGTTTGTCGCTGTATTGTATTTTGACTCTCTCATTCTTTAAAAAACAAACAAAAGCGTAGCATTCTTCGTCAAACGAAGTGTTCCAATCCAGCTGAATTTCCTGCCTTCCAGTAGCTAGGGTCAGGGATTTTGTTTCGAGGGTAATATCAGGAGTGTGATTGAATGCTTTGCTGCTTTTTCGCAATTCGATTTCCAGCGTGGTATTTTCCAACACATCTACCCAAACTCTAACAAACGGCATTTTACCACTACCAGGCAACATTTGCGCAACGGAGTGCACGATCGGAGCCCAGTGATCCGAGCCGGGCATTCCGGTGAGTTCAAGTTGTGAAGAAGCTGAAATGCTAGAAGCGTTTTGTACCAAGTCGGTAGGGTCAGTGATTTTAGTTTGAGGTAAATACTGCCCCGATCTCCAAAGTTCGAGCTGGTATTCTGCTAAATGCTGCTGGCCTATTTCACGCGGCGTACAATTGTACTTCTTCGCAAGTGCCGCCGCGATACCTACCGCCTGCCCGCCGACCGCGCTTGTCGCCATTACGCGGGTTGAAGCAAATGCCACGTGCGTCGCGCTGATAATGCGGCCAGCTATAAAAAGGTTACTGATATTCCTGCTGTAATAGCTGCGGTAGGGAATGCTGTAAACCCCTTTGCTATGCCACTGATTACAACCCGACTGGTCACTGTAAACACCGTCGGCCGGATGCAAATCCAGGCTCCATCCGCCGAATGCAGCTGTATCTTCAAATGTTTTTTGCTCAACAATATCCTGCTGTCTGAGCATATAATCACCTTCAAACCGCCTGCTTTCGCGCTTTCCGGGAATGGTACCAACCCATTCCAGCGTCATATTCTCCGACTCGGGGAACGCGCCTGAATTTTTAATGTAATTCCACGCACCGTAAACTACCTTCCAGAGCTCCCATTTGATCTTTTCCGTATCGTGTACCGTATCCATTCTCCCGCCGAATTCCAGCCACCAGAGCCGACAGCCGAAATCTTTGGGGTTGAACGTTTTATAACGCGGTATCTCTGTAATATCCTGCAAGGCATAGGAGGGAGGAATAAACTTCACCGGCCGGCCCACATCTTTGGAATAAAAATACATGGAATGCCCCAGCAGCTCACCGTAAGCTTTATCCGGCGCAAATTTTTCACCAAACTCCTCCATCGATTCTGCGCCCATCCTGAATGCAGCCCCGGCCAGAAAACCCAGAATTCCGTCGCCCGAAGTGTCACAAAAAAGTGGCGCTGAAACGTGGTACCTTGTGCTGTTCTGACTGCAAAATGCATGCACTGCTTCTATCTCGTCACACTCACTTTCACTGCCTGTTTTTTTATCCAGATCAAGAACCGCAGTGTTGAGCAGCAGCGTAATATTGGACTCCTGAATCACTTTTTCGAGCAAAACAGTATCGAAAATAAGCGGGTTACCATCGGGGTTCCGGTAGATATTTTCGAGCATAATCTCGTCGATCACGCCGCCTTCACGCGCCCAGCGGTTGTTGTTGCCCATGTGGGAGGTAGCGCCGAGTATCCACAGTCTTACTTCGCTGGAACAGTTTCCGCCGAGAATCGGCCGGTCCTGGATTAATGTTACTTTTACGCCAGCCCGCGCCGCGGTAATAGCCGCGCAGGTACCCGATAATCCTCCTCCTACAATCACCAGATCAGCCGCAGATTCAATGGTTTTCAGTGTTCTTTTCGCAGAAGCTTCTTCTTGTATCATTTTGTTAGATTTTGTACGTCACTGGTTCAAAGCGAGCCGCTTATTCCAATGCGAATTCAGCTTCCGTTGTGAGGAAACCCGTTGGTTTATAGATTGAGATAAGTGTTTTTCCTTCAAAGCCCTGAACCGGAACAAGTACTTCTTTGCTCTCGCCGGGGTTTAGTTCAGGGATACTGACTTTTGTGTCAGAAGCTTTAATGTAGTAGCCGGATATTCTGCGCGTAGGGAAATCTGCGCGGGCTGTAATTTTGATAGTCAATGTGTTAGCTCCCTGCTCGCCAGATTTATAACCCACTTTTTCAACCGTTACCGGCGACAATTCCTCCTGGTGCACCTTGTAAGCGCGGCGGGGAGAACGGTCCGGGCCCACGATCCCCCAGGGACGAAACCCGTTTGCATTGGTACCGAATAGCTTGCTGCGATAATCATTGTAAGTCCACCAGGAAGTGCCGGCTACGTACGGTCTTTTGCGCACTTCGGCCAATACGTCCCTGATATGCTGCGCCTGGTAAGCTTCGCCGCCTTTTCCATCGGAGCGCGTACCCCATTCGCTGATAAAAATTGGTTTGTCGGGATACAGTTTGTGAATATGATCCAGCGATTTGGCATGCCCACCGTAGGTGTTGGTCGAGACAAAATCCACATACTGACTGGCTTCATCTTCCGGCTTCGCCGGCAACGCATTCAGGCGCATGGACGCGAAAGTGTAAAGTCGCGTCGGGTCCACTTCCTTTGCGAATGCAATCATATCCTTTGTCCAGCGCTGACCGGCGGCTTCTTCGGACAGGTATTCATTACCAACACTGTACGCGATCACACTCGGGTGGTTCCAGTCGCGCTCGGCCATTTCCCTGAACTGCGATTTGAAGTTGGCGCGCATGGAATCGTTGTCCATTTGCTTGCCGGTAAGCTGCCAGTTACCCGCTTCGGTGATGATCAGCATACCGAATTTATCGGCGAGGTCATAATAGTATTCGGCAGGAGTATAATGCGTGAGCCGCTGGAACTCCATACCGGCCTCTTTCATCAGGCGAAAGTCTTTTTCCACCAGCCAGTCCGGCTCCATGGAACCGAGGCCGGGATAATCCAGTACCCGGTTGCCGCCGCCTACTTTTAACGGCTTCCCATTCAGCAGAATTTGCGCATTACGGACTTCAACTTTTCTTATGCCAAAATTTGAGGCGATTGAGTCAGTGCCAACTGTGGCTTTCAGTTCGTACAGGTTTGGCTGGTCGAGGTCCCACAATTTTACTTGCCCGGCGGGAATACTAGCTTCTGCTTCAATGAGGGCAGTTTGTCCGGCTGGAATGCTCGCCGGTTTTGTTTTCCATTTAAGCGTAACCGGTTTTTTGTTTTGATATACATTAAAATCAACCTTTGGTGTAGCTGCATTTGCAGATGCATTTTTGACGCGAATCCGGGCGGTAATGCTTGCTGTGTTTTTGGCAAGATCCGGTGTGGCTTCAATCTTGATATTTTCAGCATAAACATCCGGCTCAATGGTCAGGTAAACCGGGCGGATCAGCCCGCCATAATTCACCCAGCCCACAAAAGAATCGTCCATTTTGTTGTTATCTTTCACGCCGGGAATGGTATTCGTTTTCCACGTATTGTTGTTCACAGCTACTACCAGCTCATTCCCACCCTCTTTCAGCGCATTCGTTACATCAAAGCTGAATGGCGTGTAACCGCCTTCGTGCTCGCCTACTTTTTGTCCATTCAGCCAAACATAGGTTTTGTAATAAGCCGCGTCAAAATGCAGGATCACACGTTTGCCGGAAGCTGGTTTCCAGGGAAAGAATTTTCGGTACCAGGCTGTTCCGGTGTAAAATTCATAGCGGGAGTCAGTCGAAAAGCAATGCGGCACAGTTACAATATCCTGCCGGGAAGGTTTGGCCATCCCTTCTTTATACCATTGATTCGCGATACCCAGCTCGGCCGGATCGAGTACAAACAGCCAGTCTCCATTCAGCGATATCGCCCCGGGATCTTTGATATGGTACTGCGCAAAGCTGTTTTGATAAGTCCAGCAAGCGATGATCAGGAGCAGCGCTCTAAATTTATTGTTCATAAAATGCGTTAAGGGATTCAGATTGATTTTACTAATTGGTCATTCGTGCGGATGATTTTCTTGAACTGATAACAGCGCGTCCACGCTAACTTTCCGCGACGCTATAAAGGGAATCAGGGCGGAAAGCAAGACCACAGTTGCGATAATAGCTGTGATCATCGCTCCGGAAGTAGTCAGAAAGCTCAGGATAAATAGCATAACTGCTGTAAAAAGCAGCGCTCCCGCAATCACCTGTAAGCCAAACCGGTTTTGGCGCTTGATCTCAACAACTTCCTCTTCATTGATTTCCAATGCATCAATACGCTTTTGCTCTTTGGTATTGAGATAGGCCAGATACTCGTCGGCAATGCGGTGTTTAGACTTAGCCCAAAGTTCATAAGCCAACAAAAGCAGCAAAGGCAGCCCAACACCCACGATCGTTTCCATTCCCCGCGATAGCTTGAACCCGAGCAGCAGCGGAGACAGGATTTTGAAAAACAGATTGACAAGAAGACCGATGCCGGTTACCCAAAGCGTTGTTTTTGCATTCAGCCTTTTGGAAAACAAAGCCCAGAGCGGAGGTGCAAGCAGCGGTCCGCCCGAAATGGCAGAAATACTCAGAACCACTTCCACGATGCCGCCAGCCGCTGGTACCAGCAACGCGATACCGATCATTCCTAACCCAAAAAACCAGGAAGAGCCGCGCGCAACACGGATCAGCTGCTTGTCAGATGCCGCAGGATTGACCATTCCTTTGTAGATATCGTTGGTAAAAACAGCAGATACCACATTCAAGGCAGTATTGGCACTTGCTGAAGTTGAGAAATACATGCCGGTGAGCATCAGGCCCAATAAGCCAGGAGGCAGCACCAGCTTGCAAATCATCAGATAGGCGTTTTCGGTATCCAGCCCTGTCAGCGCCGGGTTGATCGCTTTGTAGATCATGGGCGGGAACATCCATATTACGGGACTGATCAGGTATAAGCCTGCAAAAAGAAGTGCGACTTTGCGGGCCGATTTCTCGCTGTCGACGCTGGTATAACGCTGCACCATCGTCCAGTTTCCGCCAATGTAGCAGATGTGGTAAATGATAAATGCGAGGACAAACCCGAAAGTGTATTCGCCATTTAACAGATTGAAAAAGTCATCAGGAACATTTTGCGTAAAGCCTTCCCAACCACCTACTTTGTCAAACGACAATGGAAGCAGAATGAACACCGCAGCAGATAGTACCACAAATTGCAGAATGTCCGTCACCATCACAGCCCAAAGTCCGCCGACGGCGGTATATGCAATCATAAAAAGGCCCAGCCCGATCGTACAAGGCACCAATGGAAGATCCAGAGAAGCACTTACGAGTTTGGCGACCGGATATAGAACCGAGCCTTTGATAAAAACAGAAACGAGGGTGAAAATGAAGATATAAGTCTTCTGAACGGGCAGCCCGAGCCTTTCCCGGATGAATTCAGCGGCTGTTAATGCACCTGTTCTTTTCCACCTTGGAGCCAGATAAAGTGCAGTTATCAGCGCGCCGATACACATCGTCCACTGAATGGTAATCGCTACCCAGCCGTGTTTGTAGGCAATAGAGCCCCAGGCCACGAACGTGCCGGCCGAGAAAAAGCTCATAAATAAGGACAACCCCCCGATAAACCAGGGAACTGCCTCGCCTCCGGCAAAAAAGGATTTCAGGTTACGCCCCGTCCGCGCAAAAAGCATCCCAATCCCAAGCACAAATGCAGAGAAGACCAGAATGACAATAGTATCAATGTTGCTGTTCATTTTGTTGTTTTAAATGCTTTTTCAATCTGGCTGCTACTACCGCCTTTGTCACCCTGAGCGCAGTCGAAGGGCAGGCACAATGCTATCGTGCGCAGTTGATAGTGTGCTTCGACCGGCTGGCAGTATGAAAGGCATCATGCACGTTGCTTCAACTGCGCTCAGCATGACAATTGTGGTTAGCTTCTTATAAATTTGGTGAGCAGTTAATAGCTTATCTCCAATGTCTTCAAGCCAAATGCCGGAAGACTCACCTTCTCAACTTTCGCCGCCTGCTTACTTTCAGCCCATTTCAAATCCTTAATTTTCTTCGTCTGATCAATTTTCAATGCGAAATCTGTTTCAGTCGCACTGTTGTTCATCAGAATTATATAAATGCTATTTCTGGAAGTCGATTGAGCTGTAATGCATTCAATAGCGGGCTTATCTGGTGTGGCTAATCCTTCTAAGATCACCAGCTTAGCCTTATCACCGTAAACTGTCCCCGGTTCGAAACCATAAGTTTGGTGCGGGCCTACTTTCGGTGTCACAAAGCCGCGCGGAAAGCTGATTTTTCCATTGGATCTCAATTCCGCTTCCGCCAACAGGTAATCGGTAATCCAGCCGACCTGCCACCAGGCGTGGTGCGGATAGGGGCCGGCGCCGCGGTTCATGGCATTCCAGTAGTAGGAAGCAACACTCGTCTTGCTGTCCACAAATGCATCGCGACCAATTGCGGCCGAGCGCGCCATATCTGCGAAAATCTGCTCGCCGGTTAGTTTGTACATTCGGATAAAAATCCCAGCGTGGCTCGCCAGCTGAATAGGACCATGGCGCGTAGCCGAGCCGAATATGCCGCCATGCTCGAAGCTGAGACCAGTCTGGCTGATTTCCCAGTCCTCCCGAGAGGTACCATTTACAGTTTTGATATTGCGGCTGGCAATCGGGTGGGTATAAATAGAGGTTGTGTAGATCTTGGCACAAGTAACAGCCGCGTCCTGGTATTTCTTGTTTTTAGTCAGATCGTAAAGATCTAATAAAGCCTGGGCCGACTGCCCTGTCGCGAAATCAGGCGCATAGCGTGCATCGCCGCAAACACCCAGGAAAGCGCCCGTTTCTACTGCAGTTTTGATAAACCAGTCAGCCCCTTTTTGCGCAGCTTTCAGGTACTTTTCATCTTTTAAAATCCGGTATGCGACGATCATTCCGTAAAAAGTCGGCCGCACATCTTTGATATCTTTGAAGAGTTCCTGCTCGTTTTTCCGGTCGTAAGCTACTGCCCAGCTTCCATTTGCATTCTGCCAGCTCAGCAACTTGTCTGCGCCCAGTCGCAACCTTTCATTCAATTCTTCATTGCCCGGCTCAAACAGGAGCATATTGCCCACATCGAGCATTACATAGTAAGTCAGCGCGATAGGTTCTACCACTTCTCCCCATTCTTCCACAAACTTTTTGCTTTTGGCGAGATAGTATTGTCCCTCGATTGCGCCATTGAAAAAACCTTTATCTGTTTCCTGCTGTACCAGCTTGAAATTGAGCGCGGGCGGTAGTACCTTTTCTTTAAGCTCCGGATCGTTGGTTGCATTTGCCAGCATCCACATGGCGCCGTAATCCGCATTTTTCATCGCATCCTTATTGGAGCCAACCACGCCGCCGAGGTACGATTGCGCGCCGATCTGTTTTCCTTCATACTCCTCAATGTTCCAAAGCGAAGTTTTAGGATCGGTCAGGTAATGGTGCATTTGCTGAATACGGTCGGTCAGAGACTGCTTGTTTTTGCGGAGGGCCAGCGTTTTGTCAAATTGATAAATGTCATTTGCTGCGTGCTTGATCGCCTGGAACCAGTCACCCGCGATGATGCTGTACCTGAACGAAAAGGTAAATTCCTCCCCTGCATTCAGTTCCGATTTTTCCTCTCCCAAAACAGGGTAGTAAATGGTAGGCGCAAGCTGACCTTTCCGGTTCATGTGCGACAAGCCGATGTGCCAGTCTGTTTGCGTGATTTTGTCTTTTTTCCAGGGATCTCTCGCCAGTCCCGGCTCTGGGATCACAGATACAGTTACACCATTTTTTGTACTTACCAGGGGGCTCAATGTACTGGCACAACGCTCGCGGTAAATAACCGGCCGGTCGGGCACGCCGTGACCGTAAGCATAAGCGAGCGCGAAGTTCTTTTGCAATGCATTTCCCTGAAAATACCCCGGCACAGAAGTCCAGGCGAGCTGCTCCTGAGTCACGGTACCCAGCGTAGGGGTAGCCATCGAAAAATAGCCTTTTGCTTTCGCCTTCACCGTCATTTTCACCAGGATATCCGTCGGATTTTGCGGGTCAAAACGCCAGTCGCCCGTTACGGTAGCTACTGCGGTTTCTTTTGAAAACTCAATCGCATCCGGTTTGATAAGCATAGAGGCTGGTAGGAAATGAATCGCCTGACCGGCTTTATTGAGGGAAACATCATTGATGCTTTCCTTCCATTGTTCCTGCTGATAGTGGTAAGACTCCTCAGGGAATTTTCCACCGGTTATTGTATTAAAACTTTCAGTAGGTTCTCCGGAGGGTTTGGTTGCAGAATACAACAAAGTATACTCGCCGGAAGGCCTGGGCCCGTCTATCCATTTTCCATCTTTTTTGACCTGTAAAACACCAATCGGGAATGTACCCTTATTGTCTCCCTGCCACACAACTCTGACGTGGTCATTGCTCAGGCTATTCGGGTAATTTTTCTGTCCAAATGCAACTCCTGAGATCAGTAGCGAGATGAATATCGTTGTGGTAAATTTCATGGGTTAGGTATTTCTTTGATCAATTTCTTTATTCCTTTGGTTGCGTAGCTGCTTACTTTTCCTCTTTCGTCCGTATAGATCAGGTAGGCTTCCAGGTCATTTTTTTTTGATAAGAACTGCTTTGTCGCTTCAAGTCCCATTACGAAAAATGCTGTGTCGTAACCATCTGCCATAATAGCATCTTTGGCGAAAACGGTCACGCTCAGCAGCGACGTTTCTTCCATTGAACCCGTCTTTGGATTGATGATATGGTTAAAAACGCGGCCATTTCTTGTGAAATGATTGTTGTAGTTACCCGCAGTCGTCATCGCCAGGTTTGTCAGTTTCACAGTCGCAAACAGTTGCTCGCGTTTCAATGGATTTTCAATGCCGGCAGTCCACGGAAGATTACCATTCTTATTTCCTGAACACACTACTTCGCCACCAATCTCCACCATAAACCGGTCAATATTGCGGCTCCTTAGAAATGCGCTGATGAGATCGACCGAGTAACCCTGCGCAATTCCATTCATATCCAGCTTCACACCAGCTTTCATCTTGATTAGAGAGTCTGCATTGAAGCTGATTTTGTCAAAACCAACATACTGAAGGAGTGAATCCACATTCGCCAGCTCGGGATTAGTCCGCTTTGCGCCAAATCCCAGTGCTTCTGTCAGCGGCATAATAGTAGGATCAAAAGCGCCATTCGTGGCTTCGTATATCTCTTTTGATTTATTTAAAACCGGATAAAAATAAGGCGACCTGAAATGGTGCGATCTGTTGCTATTATTCAATGCGACGATCTCTGAATCTTTGCGGTACAAGGAAAGGCACTTATCAAAATCCGCAAGAATGGAGTCGACTTCTGCTTTAAAATTTCGGTTCTGCTGATCAAAATATTTGATATGGTAAGTAGTACCCTGCGCCTGACCTGAAATGGAAATCATAGGCTCGTCCCCGGCAGCTTTTGCATTGGCCGTGGGAACGAGCATTTGAAATACCATTAAAATGAGCGCAAACGTACTTCTCAAAATCATCGGGTCAGTATGTTACTCAAGGCTGCGGGGCGAGGGTTTCTCCTTTCAGGATTCCCATTAATTCCGGTAAATGTTGTTCGTACACGCCGCGCGGAGTAGTTCTGTACTTCTTGGTCAGAGATGCCGCAAAGCCGACCACTTCGCCCATCATACCGCAGGTACGCATTACCCGCGTGCTGCCAAATGCAACGTGCGTGGTGCTGATATTCCGTCCGGCCATGAATAGGTTCTGGATGTTTTTGGAATACAAACAGCGATAGGGAATCGTGTAGGGCGCAACTTTGATGTGTTTTGTGCCTGCAAAAAACTCCTGGCCTTCGAAGTATTTGCTGTTCTTTTCGTCGGGGAAATGCAGGTCGATAGTCCAGGTAGCAGTAACGGAGCCGTCGGGGTAAAATTTGCCTTCCTGAATATCCATTTGATTGAGGATATGATCGCCGATAATGCGCCTTGATTCCCTTTTTCCACCAATATAGGCGACCCACGCCAGCTCGTGCTTGGCATATTTTGCGGCTTTGTTCTTTTTCAGATAAGACCAGTTTCCATAGATCGCACGCAGGTTGTGATCGCGGATTTTCTCGGCATCGGTAATGGTATTGAAGTTTCCAAATCCTGTTTCCCATTGCCAGTCAGCCTTGGGTTCGTCGATATGGTATTCGTCTGAAAACTGGATCGCCCAGGGTGTTTCGGGAAATGAAGAAACGGTATCGCGCGGGAGCGAGGCCCACAGGTTGGAGGTACCCAATGTGAAATCATCGGCTTTTTCGGCCGCCAGCGACTCGCCAGTTTCTGCCTTGCTCTCCCGTCCCATTCTGAACTCCGCACCAGCGAGGAAGCCGATTGTTCCGTCGCCGGTACAGTCAGAGAAAAATGAGCCTGCAAAACGTGTTTCCTTGTTGGTAGCAATATCCCGGCCTACCACTGCGGTGATGATATCGTTTTCTCTTTCAACTTTATAAACATGTGTGTTAAGGAACAGGGAAATATTAGGCTCCGCTTTTACGATGGAGATCTTGCGTGCGTCGCCATATTCTTTTGCGTCAGGATTACCGTTTCCGGGATCGCCATTGTCCATTTCACGTACAATGCGGCCGAGCTTGGGATAGTGGTTTTTGTCCACATCACCCATTAAATGCACGCGGATTTCCGAACTGTTATTTCCTCCCAAAACGGGCCTATCCTGGATCAATGCTACTTTCAGTCCCATTCTCGCGCCTGAAATGGCAGCACAGGTCCCGGCAATCCCGCCGCCGACTACCACCAGGTCAAACTGTCCGGCTTCGACAGGTTTGTCGGTCAGGTTCAGGAGTTTTTTCCGGAATGCAGTCAGTTCTTCGAGTTTATTGGGTGGGGTAAATTTCAGATCATCCGTAAACAAAATTGCGTCGCAGCGGCCGTTAAAACCTGTCAGGTCTTTCATCACGAGCTTCGTCTCAGCAGATTTAATATCCATCTGTCCGCCATCGTACCATTTCCATTCGTCCGACCCGCTTTCACCAAACACCTGGCCGGCCGCTTTTCCGTCAACTACGAGCTGGAACTTGCCCGGACCTTTCGGGAACGGTGCCCAATCTTTGGTCCGCACCCACATCCTGTATTTGCCCGTTTTTGGAAACTGAACTGTAGTAGTCGCATCTTTTACAGGCTTTCCCATTCCATGCGCCATCAGGTAAGACGAGCCCATAACCACAAATGACTGCTGATCAATTACCCAGCCACCTTTATCGGTAAAAGATTCTGTTTCAACAAAAACATGATTTTGAGCGGAGACAGAAAACGACAGAAAAAATATGAATGATGTTATCATGTTTCTCATCATGTTGCCCAATGTCTTCTCTATTGTATCTCTTATAGTCTTTTCCATTATCATTTTTGTTGTCATTGTCGGATCAATTCTGTTGTCTTTCCGTCTTTCTGTTGTCTTTGTTTTGTCTTATCCGTTGGCTGAAGCCAACGGGAATGGATTTGGATTTTAGAGAATCAATTTTTAATCCCTTGCCCCGGGCTTCAGCCCGGGGATTTTGTTAGTATTTGGTTGATTAGCGCGGCTTGTTCCTGGTTTGCATTGGGTAATGCGGCTTTGAGGTTGTTGGTAAGCGAACTGGTGAGCGGAATGTTTGCCAGCTTTTTCAAAATTGTAATCTGTAATGGATAGGCCGCTTTCTGGTAACTCTCCCACAGCCAGACCTGCCTTACTTCGCTTTCGAAAAATCCATTATTTACATGCTGCAAAGCGTATTTGGCTGTAAAAATGTTTTTGCCGGCGATGATCTTTTGCAAGTCCTGTTCAAAAGATTTCGATACACTTCCATCCTTACTTACTACTTTCTCCATTGCCCAATATTGGTAATGGTAATTGTTGCTGGTCAGGAAGCTGTGCAGCAGCTTGTCGTCAGTATAGCTTTCGATGATCTTCTGCATTTCGGGAACTGCTTTTCCGTATGCGATCTGCCAGAGCGTGTAGCAGGTATAAACCGCCCCGTCGATCACCTGATTTTTGATAGTTTTCAACGTTGCCCCGGCTTTTACATCCACTGAGTCGGTGAGGTTTTCGGTACCTTTTGTAATGAGGTCTTCCATTTTCAACTCGGCAAAAATGGAGTTGGGCTGCGCGAGAATATCCTGCAATTTTTGATAATCCTCTTCCTTAAACTCGTTGTGATCAACCTTGGTTAGTACCTTGTTTTCGGGCAGATCATATCGCACATAGTTACCCAGCAGGTCCCAGTAGAAGTTGATATACACCGGTTTGCATTCATTGGTATAGCAAACCGGTGTGAAAATGTTCCTGAAGAAATACTGCGGCCGGCCTTTATCGTCAAGCGCAAGTTTCAATGTATAAGTCAGCGTATCGTTCTCCACAATTCGGAATTCCTTGACCTTTTCCTTTGCCGGAATGGAGAGAGCATTGCCCAGGAAAAGTGAAATCAAAAAAGCGACATTCAGCATATCACAGTCACATTGTTAGGCAAAAAGAATTCCTGTTTCCGGCTCCAGCGGAGCCTCCCATTTATAGAAAAGTATCCAAGTTTTTACATCGTTTTCGGCCCCAGCGGGTCCTCCTGTTTATAGCGCTGGTGCGCGTTTTCGGAAAAGTCCACGTCCGAAAGGAAGCTCCTCCGGAGCTCGGTATCTTGCGTATAAATTGTCATCTATAAACAGGAGGCCGCTCTGCGGCCGGCATCTGCGAACAATTATATAGCGCTTCGCCGACCCTTATTCCCCGTTTCACTGCGGCTCATTCATCCAGGTTCACATCGTTTCAGCAATAGCGGCCCCGGCGGGGCCTCCATCGTTTCTGGCCCTAGCGGGGCCTCCTGTTTATAGCCAAGTACCCGGTTTCACATCGTTTCCGGCCCCAGCGGGGCCTCCTGTTTATAGCGGGCGTTTTCGGAGGATTTTTCGTCTGACAGGAAGCTCCTCCGGAGCTCGGTATCGTGCGTACAAATTGCCTTCTATAAACAGGAGGCCGCTCTGCGGCCAGCGTTTGCCAACAATTATTTAGCGCTTCGCCGACCCTTATTCCCCGTTCCACAGCGGCTCATTCATTCAGATTCACATCGTTTCAGCAATTTCGGCCCCAGCGGGGCCTCCTCTTTATAGCGCTGGTGCGGGTTTTCGGAAAAGTCCACGTCTGACAGGAAGCTCCTCCGGAGCTCGGCATCTTGCGTACAACTTGTCATCTATAAACAGGAGG
>NZ_JBHYGF010000591.1:6992-19493 GCF_051859145.1 Dyadobacter sp. | reverse complement strand
TGTGAGCAAGCTCAGGATATCCCTGAAAAGATTTGAAAAATAAACAATTTCCTTCTCCGTATCCTTTGGCTGAAGTATTTCCAGATCAACCAGTCCCTGGCGGAAAGTAGCGGGATCATTCAATTTTTCGGGCTCAGCCAGATCAAAATACGGAACGTAAAACGATTCCGGAATTTCCTTAATGCAGCCAAAATCAATGGCGATCAGGTTATCCTGCTCGTCGATCAGGAAGTTGCCCGGGTGCGGGTCAGCATGGACTTTCCGTAGCTGGTGCACCTGGTACATATAGAAATCCCAAAGCGCCTGCCCGATCTTATTGGCCAGGGCTTGATCCGTGTTTGTTTTGCAAAACTCAGATAAATGCCTGCCCTGCATCCAGTCCATCGTAATCACGCGCTCGCACGAAAATTCGGGATAGTAAGACGGGAAACGCAGGTTTGGAATGTGCGCGCAAGCTTCGGCTATTTCGGTACTACTCGCAATTTCCAGGTTATAATTCGTCTCTTCCGTCAGCTTCGTCTCAACTTCTTTGAAATATTTGTCCGAATCTTTCGCCTGGATATTGAACATTTTCATCGCAATCGGCTTCACCAGCGCGAGATCAGAAGAGATACTCTCAGCCACGCCCGGATACTGGATCTTCACAGCCAGCTCTTTGCCGTTTTTAGTCGCTTTATGAACCTGACCGATACTCGCTGCATTGATTGCATTCGGGTTGAAGCTGTCGAACAAATCGAGCGGTGATTTACCAAAATACTTCCTGAAAGTTTTAATCACCAGCGGCGCAGAAAGCGGGGGTACTGAAAATTGCGACAGCGAAAACTTTTCGACGTAAGCCTGCGGAAGAAAATTCTTCTCCATACTCAGCATTTGCGCTACTTTCAGGGCGCTGCCTTTCAGGTTTTTCAGACTGTCATAAATATCCTCTGCATTATTCGTGTTCAGATTGTCACGCGCCGATTCAGGGTTCGTGATTTTTTCCCCGTAATATTTCAAATAGTTACCCCCGATTTTCACACCGGTTGTAATCAATTTAGTGGCACGCCGAATTTTAGAGGTGGGTATACTATCAATCGTCTCCATTCCTACCTCAGCTTTTCTTTAAAAATGAATTTTCCAAAATCAATCACACTTTCGAGCGGACTTGTATCAATCAGATCGAATGTCGCGCGGATTGATTTTTCAATGAAAAGATCTGTTTTTTCAAAACCGATAGATTCGTCGTCGAGCCAGAATTTCAGTGTAACCAAAAACTGTATCCACGCGCCTTCCTCCAATGCATCCTGCTGCGCCTTGCGAATGCGCTCGCTCCTGACTTTAAGGTAACCTTCGCTGATCTGCGAGGTAAATGCCTTGAAATTCGTCCTGAAATCTTTGAGCTTCATCAGCCCGCTCAGCCTGTTTTTGTTTTCCTGCAATGAGAAAATCACAAAGCTGCGGTTGGCGGTCAGAATCTCGAAGTACGTGTAGTAGTAAGTCAGGAGTTTATCCCTGAAACTCAATGTATCCACTTCGCCGCTCTGATCAATCAGCTGAACGGCCAGTTTGTGAAAGCTCACATAAACGGATCTTTCAACTGCGTCAATCGACGAAAAGTGTTTGTAAAAATCCTTTTCAACAATACCGTTTTGCTTGCAGAACAAGTACACCGATTCGGGCTTCTTGTTGTTTTCAAGACAGTATTGCATGAATAACTCAGTAATTCTATCGGAAGTAATTTCCTGTGCAGCAGCCGGAAGTTCTTTTAGTCTAGTCGCCATTGTTAGTTTGGATTAGCACAAAAATGTCTACACCCAATAACGTAAACGGCGGCGTAATCGTGCCAGTTTTGCAGCCTGAATACCGCAAAGTTTCACCCAAATACGTTCATCTTCAGGAAGTCGTTTGCAAATTTTCCTTTGGGATCATATTCTTTGGCCAGCTTCCTGAAATCGGCCAGCTTCTCGTATCTTTTTTCAAGAAGCTCGGGCGCAATGCTGAAAAGCTTTCCCCAATGCGGCCTTACATTGAATGGTGCTAACTCCCGCTCGATCACAGGTAGTAACTTGCTCACAGCCGGCCAATCCTGTTTCCACGTAAAATGGATCGCCACCGAATCCTGTTTATAAGCCGGGCTGAGCCAGAGATTATCCGCCGCGATCGTGCGGATTTCGGAAGTGAGTAAGTGCGGTGTAATCTGTTTTCCGAGTTTGGAAACTGCCATAATCGCTTCAACTGCATTCCTGCGCGGCACGAAGTACTCTGATTGCAACTCTTTACCGCTGCTCGGCGTGAAGCCCATTTTGAAATGCGGCATCCGCTCGTACCAGGGACCGGCCACGCCCATTTGTTCGGTACAGTTTTCGGCGGAGAGTTCTGGGATCGGGTGCAGGTTTTTGGTAGCAAGTCTGGCACCGAAAAATTCCTTTTCAGGTTTGAATGCGTCGCTGCCTTCCTTGTACTTCACCCAAACCTCAGCAATATCCTGATTTGCCCAGTTTGTAAACAAACTCACACTATATCCGCTGGATTCGATTTTCTCGAAATTGTCTTTCAGCTGGCTCAATGGAAGGTTTTCAAACACATATTGCCCCATCATAAAAGTAGGCTCCACGTCCAGCGTCACTTGTGTAACTACGCCCAATGCACCGAGGTTAACCACTGCCGCATTGAATTTTTCCCCATCATTTTTCCGGCTCAGCTTTATTACTTCCCCATTTGCAGTGACCATTTCCAATGCAGCCACCGCAGTAGAAAGGTTTCCATTCTCATCACCCGATCCGTGCGTGGCAGTAGCACAAGCGCCCGCCACCGAAATGTGCGGCAGCGACGCGAGGTTATGTAATGCAAAGCCTTTTTGATGTAAAACCGGACTCAACTGGCCGTATTTCAAACCTCCATTAACAGTTACCGTCTTGGCTTTTTCGTCCAGTACAATCTGCTGCTCAGCGTCTGTTACGGAAATAAACTGGTCTTTCGTATCGGCAATATTGTTGAAGCAATGCCGGGTGCCGAGCACTTTTAGCTTCGGGTATTTGGTTACAATATCTTTAACCTGCTGTACATTCCTGGCTGCATCGAGCTTGTTGGTGCTGTATTCCAGGTTACCAGCCCAGTTTTTCATTTTTTCATCTGCTGCCCAGCCGATAAGCGGACGGATTATAGGAGCTGCCATTAATGTTGACGATAGTTTGATAAAAGTTCGCTTTTTCATAAGAGAAGCTGCCGGGCCGGTTATATGATTTTACCCCAAATTAATTGAATAATTCGAAATCGCAGCAGCTCCTTCTTAATGCATTTTGTCGAGCGTATTTTTGAGGATTGAGATTGCTTCTGTCATTTCTGTTTCACTCAAATTACCAAAACCCAGCCGCACCGCGCTCAGCTTTCCGGTCTGGAATAAAAGGGTTTGCGGAAGATGCAGGTTTTCTTTCAAACAAGCTTTACTCACGCGCATCAGGTTGATATCCTTGCGCCACTCTGTCCAGAAAGCGAGTCCGCCGGGTGGTGATTTGAAAGTCAGATATTCATGCAAATGCGTTTCCAGCTGCATGGCAAGAAAGTCGCGGCGCTGGTGGTAGGTTTTCTGCGCTTTTTTGATGTGCCTTTGTATCTCGCCCTCGTCGAGCATTTCACCAAGCGCCTGCTCCATCATTAAGTCGCCCTGCCGGTCCATAATGCGGCGTAACTTTCCTAGCTCAGCGATGAGATTGGCAGGCGCAACCATGTAACCCGACCGCAACCCGGGCGCAAGTGCCTTGCAAAATGAGCCGATATATACCACCATCCCAGCGCGGTCGGCACTGGCAAGCGGCAGCACCGGACTACTGTTATAATGGAAATCGTAATCGTGATCGTCTTCCAGGATGATAAACCCGTATTTTGCCGAGAGCCCCAGCAGCTCCATTCTCCGCTCAGCGGAAAGCGTAACGGTAGTCGGATAATGGTGGTGCGGCGTGAGGTACAGCATTCTAATCGGCGTGGTTTCACACAATTTCCGAAGTGCCTCGACCGAAATTCCGTGGCTGTCCACCGGACTCGAAAGGATATTCGCGCCGGCATTTTGAAAAATCAGATTGGCCGTGTACTAACTCAAATCGCCCACTACTACCCTGTCGCCGCGCTTGATAAGCAGCGACGAAGCCAGGTAAATTCCCATTTGAATGCCGCGCGTAGTCAGGATATTATCTGCGTGGATGTGCAGGCCGCGCGTATTATTAAGGTAAGTCGCCAGCTTTTCCCTGAAATATACATTGCCCTCTACATGCGAGTAACCCAGGTATTTGCGGCTGTTTTTCCTGCGCAAAACGCCGGAGTAGGTTTTGGCGAGTTTATCCAGCGGCGCGAGCCGCACATCGGGCAGTCCGTCGGTGAATTCCAGCTCCACATTGGAAACGGAAACCGGGCGATCGAGCAACATACTTTTTTCAAATGCAAACCCGGCTGCCTGCGGGTAGCTGACCAGATCTTCGGCATTGAAATTCAAATTCTTACCCCCAAAATCCTGAGAGCGATATGTAACGTAAGTACCCTTGTTGGGCAGCATTTCAATCCAGCCCTGCGCGTACAGTTCCTGGTAAGCGGCTACTATCGTTTTGCGGTGTACATTGAGCGTTTCCGCCAGTGCGCGCGTACCCGGAAGCCTGGCACCATTTGCAAGTAACCCGCGCTGGATCGCATTGATCATTTTATGCGCGATTTGCAGGTACACCGGCGTGCCGGAAAGGCGGTCGAGCAGGATTACATTTCGGAATGGTATTTCAACCGGACTATTCATTAGTTTAAAACCGGAGTATTTGGACGGTCCGGCAAGGTAGTAGTTTTGTTCGTAAGGGAGGAAGGAGGATGGAGGAAAGGGAGGATGTTTTAATTCATTTTATTTATGATTCGATTTTATTTTTCAATTGCTGTTTTGGTTTTTGTTGCTGCGCGGCTGCGGGCTCAGGAAATTTCTTTGGATCCTGTGACTGTTACTTCTTCTATCGTGGAGAAACGGGCTTCGGAGACGGGGCGGAATATTGCGGTGATCAATGGGGCGGCTTTTCAAAACCTGCCGGTGCACAGTATCGACGACCTGCTCCGGTACGTGCCGGGCGTGGAAATCCAGGCGCGCGGACCAATGGGATCGCAAAGCGACATTGTACTTCGCGGAGGCACTTTCCAGCAGGTACTGGTAATCCTCGACGGGATCCGGCTCAATGATCCGAACACGGGACATTTCAACAGCTACATTCCCATTTCCCCCTCTGAAATCGAGCGAATAGAGGTTCTGAAAGGCGCTTCTTCGGCCATTTATGGATCTGATGCGGTGGGCGGGGTTGTTCACGTGATCTCAAAAACTTTTGCCGCCCGGTTAATGCACGGTTATGAAGATACCCCGGGCACGAAAACGAATGTGAATGCGCGTGTTTCTGCCGGGCAGTATGGTTTACTGAATGCAAGTGCCGGCGCTTTTTACCAGATCAACAAACTGGCAGTTTCGGGCGGGGTGTTGTCAAACAATGCAACGGGCGTTCAGCAGCGCGGTACCAAAGGCTATTTTCACAACAATACTGCTTCGCTCTCGCTGAATTACTGGCTTTCTGATGCGTGGAATGTAGCAGTACGCAGCTCTTACGATCACCGGGATTTCGCTGCGCAGAATTTTTATACAGTGCTAAAATCAGATACCGCAAGTGAAAAGGTAAAAACTTCCTGGAACCAGCTGCGGCTGGGCTATCAGAAGAACAAAAGTACATTTGCAGTCAATGCGGGCTATAAGTTTGTGGAAGATACCTATGCATTTAATCCGCATGCAGTGGCGAATAACAGCAAGTCGCGGCTGTGGCAGGGGCTTGCTACCTGGCAGCAGGCTTTTTCGCCGGCTACTAGTCTGATCGGAGGATTGAACTACCAAAACCGGAATATCCAATCAAACGACCGGGGAAATCATTCCATTCACCAGCTTGCGCCGTTTGTATCCCTGGTTCAGAGTTTTGGTAAAAATTTCACGGTAACGCCTTCCGTTCGCATTGACTGGCGGCAAAGTATCGGCACGGAAGCTGTTCCGCAAATTACTTTATCCTACAAAAAAGACAGCTGGCAGCTGCGCGGCAGTGCGGGTAAGACAATCCGAGACGCCGATTTTACAGAACGTTTTAATAACTACAACAAAGCACTGGTAACCGGTGGCAATGTGGGAAATCCCGATTTGAAAGCTGAACGTTCTTTCAGCTATGAAGTGGGTGCAGACTGGTTTTTGACCACCAATAACACTTCGCAACTCAAACTCTCGGGTACCTTTTTCCAGAGGCTGCAAAATGACCTGATCGATTATGTTACCACACCTTACGCGCAAATGCCGCGCAAAGACAATCTTTCGCCCACAGGAAACTTCGGACTTGCACTGAATATTGCCGAGGTGAATACAACCGGCTTTGAACTCGACATTCAATCTGCCAGCAATATCGGCGCTGATCAGAAACTGCTCCTGAATGCAGGCTTAACGTGGCTCGACAGTCAGAACAGCAACCAGGTACCTTCATTTTACGTATCCTCGCACGCCAGGTTTTTGTTCAACTTTTCAACTACTTACCAGGTAAAAAGCTTTTCGCTGAGTTTGAATGGTTTGTACAAACAGCGGGCAGCCCGCGAGGCTTCGGCGATTGAAGCCAGTATTTCGAAAAACTATTTTATCCTGAATGCGCGGGCGGAATATGCGTTTTTGAATAGAATGCTGGCAGTTTTCGTGCAGGCAGATAATGCATTTGACACAAAATACAGCGACTTACTGGGTGCAAAAATGCCCGGCCGCTGGGTTTCGGGCGGGGTACGGTTCAATCTGATAAAGTAGCGAAATCGTTATTGAGGCGCAGTTCGTATATTCAGGAGTTAACAATCACTTATGATTCCTGGTAAACGAATTGCGCTTTCTCTTTTTATGATCCTGGCAAATGCTTTTAACCAAAATCTCTTTGCCGGGAAAAGCGCCGGATTACCTGAATCCTCCAAAATGAATGTATACTTCATCAGTGGCCTCGGCGCGGATAAGCGGGTTTTCGACAAACTTAACCTTGACGATAAGATCCAGGTCAACCACATTCAATGGATCAAACCGCAGCGAAAGGAAACACTCGCCCATTACGCCGAGCGACTAATTGCGCAGATTGATACAACGAAACCGTTCAAATTGGTCGGCTTGTCTTTCGGCGGGGTGATTGCCAGCGAGATTTCGCGGATTGTGCAGCCGGAGCAGATTGTGCTTATTTCGAGTACGTCGGTGGGAATTCCGGTTTCTGCATTCAATCGCGGGTTGATCAAATTTCTGCTGCTTTCTCCATTTGCAGCGCCGGTTTTGAAGTCGACCAACAAGTACGTTTATAGATATTTTGGTGCAGATACCCCCGAACTCCAAGCTTTGCTCAAAGCAATTTTTCATGATACCGACAGTAAATTCCTGAAATGGGCGCTGGTAAGAATGAGTACCTGGGAACGGAAAACGAAGGCCGCCAATATATTTCACATTCACGGAAGCGCCGACAAGCTGATTTCGATCAAGCTGGTGCAGCCGGATGTAGTAATCGAAGGAGCGGGGCATTTAATGGTTATGCGCAGGCTGAGGAGATTTCCAGCATTTTGAACAAAAAGTTGCTGGAACAGTAACTAATCCCAGCTGTTCACCAGGACAATCTTCCCGATATGTCCGCTGCTTTCCATTAACTCATGCGCCCTGGCAGCTTCATGGAGCGGGAACTGACGATAGATAACCGGCTTAAAAGATCCGTTTTCAAGCACCGGCCAAACTTTTTCCCTGATTTCCGACGCGAGCCTGGTTTTGAATTCATTCTCCCGGTTCCTCAATGTACTGCCGGTAATGGTGAGCCGCTTTCGCATAATCAAACTGAAATCCACCTGGTCCGACTCTGATTTCACCTTGCTTCCGCAGCAGCCTGATATTTTTCGGTATATAGTCGCCGCCGATCATATCCAGGATTACGTCCACACCTTCGTTTTTCAGGGTTTCTTCAAAATCTGCTTCTTTATAGTTGATGCAGATATCGGCGCCGAGGTCTTGACAAGCTTTGCATTTTTCGGCTGAACCGGCTGTTGTAAATACCCTGGCATCGAATGCTTTTGCAAGTTGAATAGCTGTGATACCAATTCCGTGCACGAGTAAGTGTTCACCTTCTTTGAAATTACCTCTCTGAAATACATTGTGCCAGACCGTGAACACAGTTTCCGGCAAAGAAGCCGCTTCTGCAAAGCTGAAACCGGCAGGTACCGGCAGACAATTTCCCGCCTGCGCCACCGCATATTCGGCGTAGCCGCCGCCTGAGAGTAATGCACAAACCTGATCGCCTGGCTTCCAGTCAGCAACTTCGCTCCCTATCTGCTCGATCACGCCCGCAACTTCTAGCCCGGGTATATCCTGGGGCGCCCCGACTGGCGGCGGGTATTTGCCTTGTCGCTGCATTACATCGGGTCTATTGATCCCAGCTGCATATACTTTGATGAGTACCTCGGTAGCTTTCGGCTCGGGAATCTCCTTCTCGCGCATTTGCAAAACTTCGGGTGCGCCAGGCTGCGTGATTACGACGGCTTTCATGCGGGATACTTTCGGTTTTGGTTAATAGATTTCCTTTCCAAAAGGTGTAAATGACAAGCTCATTAATTTGAAATGCTGCTTGGCAAACGGTAATCCGATGATGGTAATGGCAAGAATTATTCCAAAAACCAAGTGCGTCAATGCGATCCAGATCCCACCAAGTACAATCCAGAGAATGTTAAAAATAGTTGACAAGCAACCTGTGTTACCCGGCACTTCCCGCACATTTTGACCAAATGGAAATAATGTCAGAAATCCGATTTTGAAACACTGAATGCCAAACGGGATACCGACGATCGTCAGACAGAGCAAAAAGCCTGAGATCATGTATTCGAGAAAAACAATAAAGCCGCCGAAAATAAGCCAGATGATGTTTCCGATGAGGTTCATAGCCGGGAAGTTTAGTTGTGCGATTGATTATTCAGGTCGCATAAAACTAGCAATGCAGCGGCTCAGTGTTCCGGGTTTGTTACAGGCGGTCGGGTGCGCCAGTCACTGGAAATATCGGCTGATTGCCAGTTTTTAATTTTAAGTAAATCAAAAAACCGGGTCTCCTCAATCTCGCGGACCTGGCCCGGCGGCAAATCGCCCAATTCGAGATCTTCGATACTTACCCTGACCAGCCGCTTGCACCTGTGTCCGGCGGTACGCACCATTTTGCGGATCTGGTGGTATTTACCTTCTGTCAATGTGATTTTCAGCCAGGTATTCGGCACATTTTCCCAGGTTTCATTTGGGTGTCTGGTTAAAATTGCGGGCCTGTCTATAATCTCGACTTCGCAGGGAGAAGTAATGTATTGCGCGCCGCCTTTTATTTCAATCCCGATCCCGTTACGCAGCAGTTCCAGGGTTTGCTCATTGACGTGGTGACCTACATTGACCCAGTAAGTACGCCGGTGCGGCTCTTCTCCTGTAAAAAGCAGCCTTGTCACGCGTTTGTTGGTAGTAAGTATCAGCAAACCTTCCGACTGGCTATCCAGCCGCCCTATGGCGTGGGTACCCGGCGGAAAGTCAAAATCCAGATCCCCCAGTAGCCCAACCGCATCCGTGCTGACGAACTGGGAAACCATATTTGTGGGCTTATTGATTATAAAGTAACGGTGAGGCGGTTGGGTCATTTGTGAAGTTACTTATTCTCCGCAATAATGCATTTAATAGTTTCGATCACGTTTCCCAATCTAAAATAGATATCCTCATTCGTAAATCGTATCAACCGAATTCCAAATTCCTCAATCAAGCTGGTTCTTAATTGATCCCACTCCCTATTTTCCTCCAATGAATGAATTGATCCGTCAACCTCGATTACCAGTTTCAAAGAGTGACAATAGAAGTCAGCGATAAAGTAATTCAGAGGATGCTGTCTTCTGAATTTCACTCCCAACTGTTTATTGGATAGCTTCTCCCAAAGGAGCTTTTCCGCTCTGGTTTCGCTTTTTCTGAGCTGCTGAGCCCTGGCAAAGGTTATCGGACCAGCGCCGTAGTGCATTGTCATAGTGCATGTTATTGCCCCCTGCCCCTGAAGGGGAGTTGATGGGGGAAATTAAAATCTTAATCAAAGCAAAACAAAGTCCCCTAACAGGGGGTTTTGGGGGTCTCTTTCCGATCAGGTTCCCCGCCGGCGATTTAAACTTGCAGACGATAAATTTGCTTTCGCGAAGGTGTTAACCATTGTTATAGTGCATGTTTTTGCCCCCGGCCCCTGAAGGGGAGTTGATAGGGAGTGAAAAAGAAAGTCCCCTGCCAGGGGATTTAGGGGTCCTCTCCCCCATCAGGTTCCCCCTGCGCTTTAAACCGGCAGACGATAAACTTGCTTCCCCGAAGGTGTCAACCAGCGTCATAGTGCATGTTTTGCCCCCGGCCCCTAAAGGGGAGTCAATGGGGAATTAGAAATCCATAGTCAAAGCAAAAGAAAGTCCCCTACCAGGGGATTTAGGGGTCCTCTCCCCCATCAGGTTCTCCGCCTGCGCTTTAAACTTGCAGACGATAGATTTGCTTCCGCGAAGGTATCAACCAGTGTCGTAGTGCATGTTTTACCCCCAGCCCCTGAAGGGGAGTCAACGGGGAAATTAAAATCTTAATCAAAGCAAAAGAAAGTCCCCTGCCAGGGGATTTAGGGGTCCTCCCCCATCAGGTTTGATCGAAAATACCTGAAATTTCAGCGACTATCGATTCAATTATCCGTAGTAACATTCTGGTCTATTCAACGGTGCCCCTTCTCATAATGAGCCCGCAGCAAATCTTCTCCAAAATCATTGGTAAGATCCCTCACAACGGAATGGATATGATTACCGCCGTTTTGGGTGTTGTCGAATTCGATCAGGAATGTGGGGCCGTGAATGCGGTAGTAGTGGCCGTGGCCTGCGCCTATCACTGGTTCGTGGTCGCCCATCCAGGCGAATTGGATTTTGTTCAAACCCGCTTTTTCAAGTTCCGACCACTGTTGATTTTTGAGCGTAACGTGGTAGCGTTGCAGGTAAACCATTATCAGGTCTTTAAACGTCGCTTTCTGCGCTGCGTTCAGTTCTTCCATTGCTATCCCTTCTATTTTTTCAAGAACCACTTTCCGGGAATTGGAAGTAAATATTTCATTCGGTGCTTTGGAGCCCAGATCCGCCTTTTTCTGCTGGGCTTCTGTGAGACTATGCAGCAATTTGAATGCAATCTCCTGTTCATCCTTAAAAATAACCGTGCCTTTTTGCGGTACATCGGCAAGCACTTTTCCAGGGTTGCTCCCCATAAAACTGGGTGTGTAGGTAATGTGGTTTTTGATGGATGAAAAATGGAGTGATAAATGGTGTCCCTCTACGCGCCAGCCCCAGGGATCGCTGCCAGGCTTGCCGAAGATCAGGAATGCATAATTTTCGGGATCACGGTACGTATCGTTTGCAGGGCGGGTTTCTACAACCCTGAGTACATTTTCAAGATCAATAATCTGCTCCGCTTTACTATACCCTTCCTGGCTCAGCACAACTCTTACCAGCGCCATGGCGGCCTTCCGCTGATCTGCATTCATTTGTTTGAATGTAAGTCCCTTTCTGGCGCGGGGTGTGAAGTTCCAGTCAAAACGGGCGGAATCCTGGTAAGATAGTAGCGCCTGCTTTTGCTGGTCAGCGCTGAGCGATTTCAGGAATACATTAACCGCAGCCTCCATTTGCTTCACCAGCTTTTCGTCAGGCTGTGATTTGGCTCCCTGGGCGACAACTTGCCCGGTAAGCAGCGCCCCGCCAAACAGGAGCGCTATTATGATCATTTTAAATCCTGAGTACCTCATCGTAGCGACTGGTTGAGAATGTGAAATCTCCGTTTGTAAAAAGAAAGGAATAGCTGGAAAGAAACTACCATCATAATGCAACCAGTCACAGAATGTTCTATGTCAGTGCCGAAGGGAATTGCGGGAAACAGACTAGTTTTACTGCAATAAGACAACGATATGATGAATTGGGATAAACTGCTTTCCGCCAAACGATGGGGAAGCGAAGACAAATACAATGCAAATCCGGCCGAAGCCAGGTCAGAATTTCAGCGCGACTACGACAGGCTCATTTTTTCTTCTCCTTTCCGAAGACTTCAAAATAAAACGCAGGTATTCCCCCTGCCGGGGAGTGTATTTGTGCATAACCGGCTTACGCACAGCCTGGAAGTAGCAAGTGTAGGCAAATCGCTCGGCAGGATTTTCTATAACAAACTCTGCTCCGATGACAGTGAAATTGATGTTAAATATCCATTGATCAGCGAGATAGGAAATATTGTTTCCGCTGCTTGCCTCGCCCACGATCTGGGTAACCCGGCTTTCGGACATTCGGGAGAAGCGGCGATTTCGCATTACTTCACACACGACGATGGATTACAATACAAGTCGCAGGTAACAGAGGCACAATGGGCAGATTTGATCCATTTTGAAGGAAACGCAAATGCATTCAGGATACTCACACACCCCT
>NZ_JBHYGF010000591.1:0-6982 GCF_051859145.1 Dyadobacter sp. | reverse complement strand
GGAAAAGGTTACGGAAGTTTTGCCCTGACTTACGCTACATTAGCCGCCATTGCAAAGTATCCCTGCGAGGCCATTGCCGGACATAACAAAGCCAATATTCACACAAAAAAATACGGCTTTTTTCAATCAGAGCAGACTGGCTTTCAGAAGATTGCGAATGAACTAGACCTGTATAAGGTAACCGATTCACCATTGGTTTACAAACGTCACCCGCTGGTTTACCTGGTGGAAGCCGCCGACGATATTTGCTACAATATTATTGACCTGGAAGATGCGCACCGGCTGAAAATCCTTTCTTATAAGGAAGTCGAGACTTTATTGCTGGAACTTTGTAACGATCCCAAAATGCCCGCAAGGTTACAGGAAATCGATGACGACGATGCCAAGATCAGTTTGCTGAGGGCTAAATCGATCAACACGCTCATTGGTGCCTGTTCCGAACTCTTCTATAATGAACAAGCAACGATTCTTTCGGGCGATCTGAATTGCAGCCTGATCGACGGAATTGCAGAACCTTACCGGAGCGCAATGAAAGAAATTGAGCGGATTTCCATCAGTAAGATATACAATTATTCATCGGTAGTTCAGATCGAAGTGGCGGGGTATAAAGTGATCGGCGGGTTGCTGGAAGAATTTGTCCCGGCTTATCTGAATAATACTTCGCATTACACCCGTAAGCTGGTAGACCTGATACCCAAACAATTCATTACATCCCGCACAGATGCCTATTCCCGGATCCAGACCGTGCTGGACTTTATTTCGGGAATGACGGACCTCTATGCAGTGGAACTGTTCAGGAAGATCAAAGGCATTTCATTTCCATCAATTTCGTAGGCTAAATACCGCACTTACAAGGCAATAAGTGTAATATTAATTCGAATATTAAAAGTTTTATGTAAATTGTTTTCCCGAATTATCCAGCCTTTCTAGACACGTAAACCCATGCAAATTGAACAGGTAGTTTATACCGAATCTTCCTCTCAGGTTACATTTAATTTTAGTCCACAACTCCTGTTTATTTTCGGCAACCGCGAACTACTTGAAGGTAGCGGCCTGACGACAAAACTCGCAGCCGAATATCCCGAAGCGATCTTTTCCGGATGCTCCACAGCAGGCGAAATCGCAGATGTGAATGTAAAGGATAATACCATTATTATCACGGCGATCGGCTTTGATAAAACAAGCGTAAAAAGCTCCAAGGTTTGTCTTGAAGATATTCAGTTCAGCAGCTTTGAAGCCGGCAAGCAATTGGTAGACCAGCTTCCAAAAGAAGGATTGCAGCACGTTTTTGTTGTGTCCGACGGACTGAAAGTAAATGGTACCGATCTCGTAAAAGGTATGACCGAGCACCTGCCGGCAAATGTTACCCTCACCGGCGGACTAGCGGGCGACGGTTCCCATTTTGTGAAGACGGTGATCGTTGAGCCTGACGGGGCTGTGGCCACACAAAGTGTCGCGGCAGTCGGATTTTACGGGGATAGTCTGTCCATTGGTTTTGGTTCAAGAGGCGGGTGGGACAGTTTCGGACTGGACAGGGTAGTAACGAAATCCAAAGAGAACGTCTTATTCGAGATCGACAACCAGCCTGCGCTGGATCTTTATAAGTCATTTTTAGGAGATAAAGCGAGAGAACTGCCAGCTTCCGGCCTGCTTTTCCCATTGAGCATGCGCGACAGCGAAGACCGTGCACCTGTGGTCCGTACCATTCTTGGCATTAACGAAGACGAAAAAAGTCTCACTTTCGCAGGCGACATTCCGGAGGGATCATTTGTAAGATTAATGAAGGCAAACAACGACCGCCTCATCACGGGCGCGGAAGAAGCGGCACACGCTGCTGCCGAGGGCCTGAAAAATGATCCGGAGCTCGCAATTCTGGTGAGCTGCGTCGGAAGAAAGCTGGTATTGAAACAAATGGTGGAAGAAGAAGTGGAATGCGTTTCGGAAGTATTGTCGGCCCCGTTTATGGCTGGCTTCTACTCTTATGGCGAGCTGGCTCCATTTAACCGCAATGCTTTGTGCGAGCTCCACAACCAAACCATGACCATTACCACTTTCAGGGAACTGTAATGTCTGCTATTGAAATAACGGAAACCAATTACCACCGGCTGCTCAAAAGGCAGATCCGGAAATCGTTGCCTTTGGAGCTGGCCGAACATCCCGGCTTGCAGGATTTTCTTTTATCAGTCCATTTGGCATATACAGAATACCAGGACGATCTTACCCGGGTTGAACATATTCTCGAACAAAGTTCAGGCGAGCTTTTTAAAGCCAACAGGGAACTGACCCGCGTTGCGCAGGAAAAAACCGAGGAAGCGGCGTTGACCAGCAAAAGACTCGAACAGGTTGTCAGCAGCATTTCAGAGATACTCTTGCAACTAGATCGTGACGGCACCATTATCTATCTCAATAATGCATGGGAAACCGTGACCGGCTATTCCGTAGCGGAATCGCTCAATCGTAACTGGATGGATTTCTTCTCCGAATCGGCTGATCAGATCAATGAAGTGCTGAATATGGAGCAGCATTCCGTGGATGCAATTATCAAAATTCAAACCGCTGGCAAGAAAGAGATATGGGTCGGTGGATCGATTATGAAACAATATGCCGACGACGAGCTGGTCGGGTACATTGGCGCGCTTTCGGATGTGACTGAAAAGGTTAATTCCGAAAAGAAACTGAAATCCTACATGCGGGATCTGGAAAGGATCAATGCGGAGCTTGACCAGTTTGCATACGTAGTAAGCCACGATCTGAAAGCGCCGCTGCGGGCGATCAATAACTTGTCTGAATGGATTGAAGAAGATATTAACCATCTACTGGAAGGTGATACGCTCGACCAGTTCAAGCTGCTGCGCGGCCGCGTGCACAGAATGGAAAGTCTGATCAATGGAATTTTGTCGTATTCAAGAGCTGGCCGGATTAAAACTTCAAAGGAGCGTTTTGCATTAAAATCGCTGGTTGACGATTTATCAGAAACTTTCAGCAGCAAAAAGCCTGTACGCTTCAAACTGGATGGCGACGCTAGTCTTGAACTCGAAACAGAGAAGATTACTTTGACCCAGATTTTACAGAACCTGATTTCAAACGGTGTCAAATACAACGACAAGCCGGAGATTGAGATCACGATCGGCTGGCGGGAGAAAGCGTCTCTGTACGAATTTTATGTAGGGGATAACGGCCCCGGTATCAGCCCCGAATTTCATGAAAGAATATTCGTCATTTTCCAGACTTTACAGGCGCGTGACGAAGTGGAGAGTACTGGTGTGGGGCTCGCGATTGTCAAGAAAATACTGGATGAAAAAGGCGGCGTGATCCGGATAGAATCCCAAATGGGTGAAGGGACCAGGTTCTTCTTTACCTGGCCGAAGAATGAATTAAAAAGTACTGAAACCTCTCTCAAAAACAATCCATTTCAATAACAGCAAATATTAAATGTCACTTTCCAACCCAGTTCCTATGACAATCCTTCTTGTAGAGGATGACGAAGTAGATGTTATGAACGTCAAACGGGCATTCAAAAAGAACAATATCTCTAACCGTTTGGTTGTAGCTTCCAACGGAATCGATGCGCTTGCTTTGCTGCGCAATCCTGATAGTGATTTTCCAAAACCAAAAATTGTTTTGCTGGACCTGAATATGCCGAGAATGGGCGGGATCGAATTCCTGAAAGAACTCCGCCAGGACCCGGACCTGAGTTCGCTGTCGGTTTTTGTCATGACCACGTCCAATGAAGACAGCGACAAGATTGACGCTTTCAACTTGAATGTGGCCGGATATATCCTGAAACCATTATCAATGGACCGGTTTATTGCCGCTGTATCCACATTGAACAGCTACTGGACACTTTGTGAATTTCCCGAATAAAATCTCAGCGTTATCTTTTAAAAATCATGATCAGTCCCGATATCCTGCTAGTAGAAGACGACGACATTGATGCGATGTACTTTATGCGTGCAATGCAAAAGTCTCTGCTGGATATTGGCGAGGTCAGGATTTGTAAGTATGCGGAGGAAGCGCTGCAGATGCTTGATGTATGGATTCCTTCCTGCATTTTTCTCGATTACCAGCTCCCGAAGACGAATGGACTGGAATTGCTGATCAAGATCAAGCGCATTGTTCCTAACCTGCCTGTTATCGTACTCACTTCGCACGGCGATGAGCGCATTGCCGTCGAGATGATGAAAGCGGGTGCAATGGATTATTTTCCCAAGTCGGAAGTTACGCCGGAGAAGCTGACGAAGACTTTCCATACAATGGGACAAATGCTCGAAGCCGGAAAAGGAAGAGAGCAGGCCAGGCGGGAGCTGGCGGAAAAGGAAGAGTTTATCAATAAAATTGCCCTGCTCTCCCCGAATATCATTTATGTAATCGATATTGAGAAATGGACGAATATCTTCCAGAACAACCAAATATCGAAAATACTGGGCTATTCGGGCGACGAGCTTCTGCCGGAAAGCAGCACTGCGCTCTCGCGGATTGTGGATGACCAGGACCAGCTTACGTTCCGCCGGCATTACCACTATATGCGGCATTGGGTAAAGGATTCGGATGTGGTGGAGAAAGAGTTCAGGCTGCTGCACCGCGACGGATCGGAAGTTTGGATCATCACCAGGGAAGTACCTTTCAAGCGCAATGCAAACGGAACTGTTCAGGAAGTACTTGGCACAGCTATCGACATTACCAGTCGGAAAAACGTGGAAAAAGAACTGATCAGGGCGAAGCGCGAAGCAGAGGAGGCTACGCGGATCAAATCTGATTTTCTCTCCACGATGAGCCACGAAATCCGTACGCCCATGAACGGGATTATCGGATTCACCGACCTTTTAATGACGCGGGATTTTCCTGATGAAGATCGCGAGTATCTGCAGATGATCAAGTATTCGGCAGACAATTTAATGGTCATACTGAACGACATACTCGATTTCTCTAAAATTGAGGCTGGCAAATTCGGTCTGGAAAATTTCGATTTCGACCTGAGGGAAAAGCTGGGTTACCTGATCAAAACCTTTGAAGTAAGGGCCAAAGAAAAAGCCATTAATCTGACTTACCAGTTTGACGAAAACACGCCGACTCTGCTTACAGGCGATGCTTACCGATTGAATCAAATCCTGGTCAACCTGATTGGGAATGCGATCAAGTTTACAGAAGAAGGCGGATTTGTCAAGGTAATTGTATCGCTTCACGCAGATCTTGGAAGCAGCGTAGAGCTGAAAATTGACGTGGTAGATTCCGGCATAGGTATCTCGGAAGACAAGCTGAGCGCGATCTTCGACAGCTTTTCACAGGCTCATAAAAACAATGCAAAACACTACTTCGGCGGCACCGGGCTTGGATTAAGTATTACGCGTAAGATCGCGGAGCTGATGAACGGCAGCATTACGGCCCAGAGCAAACTGGGTGAAGGCGCCACATTCAGCGTGATACTTAATTTCGGCAAAGCAGAGAAGAACCTGAATGTGATACAACCCGATGTGGTTGAACATATCTCGCTCAAAGGCTACCGCATTCTGGCTGCCGAGGACATAATTGCCAATCAAATTCTGCTGAAACACCTTTTATCCAAGTGGGAAGCTGATTTCGTGATTTGTAACAATGGAAAAGAACTGCTGGAACATTTGGATCACGCAGAGTTCGACCTGATTCTGATGGATATTCAAATGCCCGTTATGGACGGTATAACAGCTATGAAAACAATCCAGGAATCGTACCCGCACCTTCTTAATGTCCCGGTAATTGCATTTACAGCAGATACTTTCGCTGAAAAGGAGCTGGAAGGTGTCAGGTTCAGCAGCTTTGTAACGAAACCGTTTAAAGCCGATGAACTGATCAGCGTGATCAGCCGCAGCCTGAAAGAACTCCCGGCACCTGTTGTCAGATACTAGTTTTGAAATTTTCTTGGAAGTATGAGCCTGCATTCAATGCAGGTTTTTTATTGCAATTATTCAAATAACTAATAAAATAGTTTTGAAACTAAATGGATAGTCTTAACTTTGAGATAACACCAGGTTAAAATATAATAATACAGCTCAAAAATTATGGAAGTACGCACATTGACACGCGCTGAAGAAGAGGTAATGAGGATTCTTTGGCAACTTAAAAAGGCATTTGTAAAAGATATACTGGCCGAAATGCCCGAACCCAAACCTGCTTACAACACGGTTTCGACGATTATCCGGATCCTCGAAAAGAAAGAAGTGGTGGGCTACACAGCTTATGGGAAAACGCACGAATATTACCCGCTTATCAGTGAAGAAGAGTATAAGCGCCACGAAATGAAGCAGTTGATGGTTAATTACTTTGATAACTCACTGCCTAATCTGGTTTCATTTTTCGTAAAGGACAACGATCTGAAAACGAAGGATCTCGACGAAATCATGAAGCTGATCAATCAGCACAAAAACGAACAATAAAACCCTGTTAGCCATGGAAATGCTATTGTATCTCGGCAAGGTGAACCTGTACTGGATCCTGCTTTTTGCCTGTTATCGTCTGATGCTCCGGCAGCACACCTTTTTTCAGCTGAACCGGGCTTATCTGCTTGGCTCCCTTGCCGTTGCATTTGCATTACCATTTGTGATCTACCCCGAAACCGCACCTGCATTACCGGTTATCTACGAGGTAAATACGACAGCAGTTTCCATTTCGGCTGTTCAGGAACAGCAGCCGCTGATTACCTGGGTGCAGATCCTGTGGATTGTGTACGCGATCGGAATATTCGTCTCGGGTTATCTGCTTTTCAGACATATACAGCAGCTGAGGAGCTTTTTGCTGTCAGGCGAAGTGATCGAGCTGGAAGATTGTACCGTCGTGATGATCGACTCCAACAAGATTGGCTCATTTTCCTTTCTGAAATGGATTGTGATTAACAGAAATGACTATGAAAGCCATTTTGACGACATTCTTTGTCACGAAATGGTACACGTAAAGCAATGGCACAGTGCCGATATCCTCCTCGTGGAGATCATGAAAGTGTTCTTCTGGT
>NZ_JBHYGF010000590.1:0-19636 GCF_051859145.1 Dyadobacter sp. | reverse complement strand
TACAGTCAATTTCCTACGGACGCAGTATTTCCCGGTATTAACAGCAGATAATGAAACGCTGATTTTCACCGGATTAACCGAGGAGCGTGACGAGAATATTTATGTAACAAATCGTAAAAAAGAAGGCTGGGATGTTCCCGAAGATATTTCACCCGCCATTAATACCATTAATAATGAAGGTACGTGCAGCGTTTCGGCTGACGGTCGTACGCTCGTTTTTACAGCCTGCAATCGCCCCGACGGTTATGGGAGCTGCGACTTGTATATCACCCGTAAAGAAGGAAAGGACTGGTCGGCCCCGGTGAACCTGGGACAGCAGGTAAATACCCGCGACTGGGAGTCGCAACCATCGCTTTCGGCTGACGGCAGGACATTGTATTTCGCTTCCGAACGCAAAGAGGGAGTGGGCAAAAGGGATATTTGGGTAACTACATTGAATGATAAAAAACAATGGACAGCGCCCAGGAACCTCGGCCCGGCAATCAATACACCCGACGATGAAAACGCTCCTTTTATCCACGCCAATGGACGCACGCTTTTTTTCGCTTCTGACGGGCTGCCGGGAATGGGCGGATTCGACATTTTCATATCTCAAAAAACAGACACAATCTGGGCGGCGCCCAAAAACCTCGGGTATCCTATTAATACCGTTGCAGATCAGGTGGGGCTTTTCATTGCTTCCGACGGAAAGAGTGCCTATTACACCGACGACAGTTCTGACAAGGGAAAAGGCCGCTCACTGATTTATACTTTCGATGTACCTGAGTCGCTGCAAAAAATGATCGTTCCGACCCGGTATGCAAAAGGCCGGGTTATCGATAAAAAAACGGGTCAGCCGGTCGCATCTGATATCGACCTTTTTGACCTTAAAACACAGGAAAAAGTAGGTGCATTCACTTCTGATGCCCGCACGGGCTCTTTCCTGGCTGTGCTGAATAAAGGAGGAGAGTATGCATTTTTTGTTTTAAAACCCGGGTACCTATTTAAAAGTCTGTCTTTTTCAGTCAGCGACTCGGTATCTTTTGTTGACCTGCAAATTCCTTTGGAATCCATCGAAAAAGACCGGGCGGAAATTTTGAATAACATCTTTTTTCAAAGAGGCAGATACGAGCTGGATGAAAAATCAAAAGTGGAGCTCGACAAAATGGTTGACTTCCTTACCCGGAACAAAGATGTAAAAATCGAGATTTCAGGGCATACCGACGATGTGGGCTCTGATAGCGAAAACATGGAACTGTCGCGCCGGCGTGCGCAGGCTGTTCAGCAGTATTTGCACAAATCGGGTATTGATCAGCCCCGGATTTTATCAAAAGGCTACGGAGAAACAAAGCCGGTAGCTACAAATGATACCGAAGCAAACCGCCAGAAAAACAGGCGCATTGAGTGGCGCATTCTTTGACAGCTTGCATTACGGGGCTAAATTTCGCACTTTTGTTGATCTGTCGCTGTTGTACTATACGAGTGCCGCAAAGGCCTTTCCAATTCCACACACTTGAATTTCCTGGTGAAATCCTGAATAGATTTTGTAACGTTTTTTATATACGCTAGTTATTGTCACCCATGTCATCTGAGAAAGTTTCCTGCCTGATTATCGGTTCCGGTCCTGCCGGATATACTGCCGCTATTTATGCTTCCAGAGCAGGATTGAATCCTGTACTATACCAAGGCGCCCAACCAGGCGGCCAGCTTACTATTACTACGGAAGTTGATAATTATCCCGGGTACCCCGACGGAATTACCGGTCCCGAAATGATGATCAATTTTGAAAAACAAGCCAAACGTTTCGGTACTGATATCCGCTACGGAATGGCCACTGAAGTTGATTTCACTTCCTACCCGCACAAGGTGATCATTGACAACAAGCACGAGATCATTGCTGATGCGGTGATTGTGTCCACAGGCGCTACTGCGAAGTGGCTTGGCATTGAAGGCGAAGACAGGCTGAATGGTCGCGGGGTATCTGCCTGCGCAGTTTGCGACGGTTTCTTTTTCAGAGGCCAGGATGTGGTGGTGGTAGGTGCCGGCGATACGGCTGCGGAAGAGGCCAGCTATCTTGCAAAACTTTGCCGCAAGGTATACCTGCTGGTTCGCCGCGACGAAATGCGCGCTTCCAAAATCATGCAGAAACGCATTGAAATGCTTCCGAATATCGAAGTGTTATGGAATACAGAAACCGTGAAGCTGAATGGAGAAGAAGGATTGGAATCTGTTTTGGTTAAAAATAATAAGACCGGCGAGGAGCAACTTCTCGACGTAACCGGTTTCTTTGTAGCAATCGGCCACAAACCTAACACGGATATTTTCAAAGGATATCTGCACATGGACGAAACCGGCTACATTCAAACTGTAAAAGGAAGTGCCTGCACCAATATCAAAGGTGTTTTTGCCTGCGGAGATGCACAGGACAATGTGTACAGACAGGCAATTACAGCAGCAGGAACGGGATGTATGGCGGCTTTGGACGCAGAGCGTTTTTTGATGGAAAGAGAAGTGGAAGAGATTATCGAAGAAACAACAGCTTAATTTTTGCCCAACCCCTAAAATTTAGTCAGACTACATAGGAGCGCTTCGCTTATATGTAGTCTGACCCATTTTAAATATGAAAGTAAAGCTTATTGTAAGTTTGCTGATGATGGTGTGTTTGATTTCATGGAACACGCAAGCACAAGAGCGAGGTAAATTCAGAAGAAACCCAAAGATTAATCAGTCCGGAAACAACGCCAACGAAGGACCTACTACCAAGGCTACTGTCCCCCAGCCCGAAGATGAATACCAGGTGGAAACCTCCAACCTGAAATTCCAGAACCAGTTTGAACCCGTAAAACCCCTGAACCCTGTCGTAAACGAAGATACTACTACCATTGATGAAGGCGAGACCGAAGTTGTGGAAGTGGTGGATTCTTTGCAGGTAGGCGATGAATGGGTGAAAGCGGCAGAATATTATGTGATCTGGGATGCGCGTACCATCAATCCGTACGGACTGAATCCCCTTGAATTTGACGAACCTGTCGATATTACATTATATAACGAGGCGCTGAACCGCAAATGGAGCACGCCGATGGAAAAAACCCCTACTACTTCCAATTTCAGCTACCGCTGGGGACGGTGGCACAATGGTACCGATCTCGACCTGGAAACCGGCGATACTGTAAGAAGTACGTATGACGGAATGGTGAGGATTGTTGCGTGGGACGGATCGGGCTATGGGCGCTTTATTGTAGTGCGGCATTACAACGGGCTTGAAACTTTATACGGTCACCTTTCTAAACAAATGGTGGAATCCGGTCAGATTGTCAAGGCTGGTGAAGTAATCGGGCTCGGTGGAAATACAGGAAGAAGCTCCGGCTCTCACCTGCATTATGAAAACCGTTACGAGGGAAACCCATTTGATCCAAGACATATTTTTGACTGGGATAATAAAACCATCAAATCAGATCATTTCCTGCTGACAAGCTCGGTTTGGAACCATTTAAGAGGCAAATCCAACAGAAGCGAATTTGAATCCGGCGATGCGGCACCTGCTGCTTACAGCCGCTCTGTTTTACACAAAGTACGCCCGGGCGACACGCTGGGCGCAATCGCGGAACGATATGGAGTGAGTGTTTCTTCGATCGCCCGCCGCAATCGCATGTCCAGCCGCACTACGCTGCGTATCGGACAAAAGCTTCGCATTAAATAATCAAAAACATGAAACTTGATATACTCGCCATCACAGCTCATCCCGACGACGTTGAGCTGTGCTGTGCCGGGACTTTATTGTCTCAAATGGCTTTGGGTAAAAAGGTCGGAATTATTGACCTTACAAGAGGTGAGCTTGGTACAAGGGGAACACCCGAAGGCCGCATTCAGGAAGGGAAAGATGCAGCAGCGATACTGGGCGTATCTGTACGTGAAAATGTGGGACTGGCTGACGGTTTCTTTGCAAACGACGAAGCGCACCAAAAAGCCATTATCCCATTTATCAGAAAATACCAGCCTGACATTGTAATCACGAATGCGGTCGACGACCGGCATCCTGATCATGGCCGCGGTGCCAAACTGGTTGCAGACGCCTGCTTCTATTCGGGGTTGAGAATGGTGAAAACGTACGATGACAACGGAAACGAGCAGGAAGCGTGGCGACCTAAACAAGTATTCCATTCTGTTCAGGACAGGTATATCAAGCCTGACTTTGTCGTGGATATCACCGACTTTCACGACCGCAAAATAGAAGCTGTGCGTGCATTTAAAAGTCAGTTCCACATACCGGATTATCAGAACGAAGGCGAGCCGCAGAGCTACATTTCCACTCCTGAGTTCCTGGAATTTATCATTGCCCGGGCACGCGAAATGGGACATTCGGTTGGTGTCAATTTTGGTGAAGGCTTTACCAGTGCGAGAATGCTCGGCGTGCGCGATATTGGCGCATTTATCTGATTGAACAACGCTTTGTTACGGTTTTAGAAGCTTCTTTCAACGTGCATTTCTTCGCTTAAATGCAATGCTTTGATCAACAAGATCCACAAATTTATATCCAAATACTGGCGGTACCTGCAAGGTGACAGTGACCTGTTTTCGCTACAAAGCAGGATTTATCATTTTGCATGTACAGCCACGACGCTGGTGATGCTGTACGTATTTGTATTCAGCATTTTCACCGGCCTGATCGCAGAGGCGGTTATCACCGCCGTACTTATACCATTCCAGATTTTCCTTTATTACCTTTCCAGGTTCCGGGAGCGCACTACGCTTTCGTTTAACCTGTACGTGACGGTGATCTATATCTTTTTCATTGCCTCTTACCGCATTGGTGCCGGGATATCAGGGTCAACGCTTGTCTCTTTCGGACTCGTGTACTTTTTGTCGCTTACGATTAGTCCCAGGAAGCAATACCTTACTCTGACTGTTGCGAACATTGTTATTGTTGGCGGACTGTTGGTCTCAGAGTATGTGTACCCGAAATTTGTTGTAGCCGGTTATACAAGTACGGAGCAGCGATTTATTGACATTGGTTCCACATACATGGTTAGTATAGTGGTGATTCTGATCACGCAAGGCTACATTATCAGCAGCTACCGGGCTGAAAGGGAAAAGGCAGAACAACGCGCGATGCTTCTGGACGAGCTGCACGAGGAGAAGGCAAGGCTGATCTCCGTGATATCACATGATTACCAAACGCCACTGATCTCACTCAAAAAATACCTCGAAATACTGGGCAGCTACGAACTGAGCCAGGAAGAGCGCAGGATGCTCGAAGCTGAGCTCAGCCATTCTGTTGTAAATACACAGAATCTGCTTCTGAACTTACTGGCTATAACAAACGGAAACACGGAGCCGGGATCAGATGTGGCCCGGCAGGATTTCAGGGTTAGCGACGCCATTGAAGAAACGTTGCGGGTTTACAGCAGTATCGCGAAGGAAAAAGGGATAAGCCTCCACTCCGATATACCTGAGTACCTGACCGTTTATTCCGAGCCGAACCTTTTCTCGGTGGTGATCCGGAACTTCATTAATAATGCGGTTAAATATTCTGGCAAAAACAGCACGATCACGCTTTCTTATTCCAGGAAGGATACTGTGCATGAATTCTGTGTTGCAGACAATGGTCCGGGAATCAGCAGGAATGCCCAGCAAGCGATTGTAGAAAGCTGGGAAAACAAATACAGGAATACTTCCCGGTCTGGCGGCCTGGGATTGGTATTGGCAAAAAAGTATGCAGACGCCATTCAGGGCAGGATATCCTTTGACAGCTCCCCGGAGCCAGGGGCTAAATTCTACCTCCAAATTCCCATCACAAACAATGATACCAAACAAGCTGATCGATTGTCAGCGCTTCACGAGGCATAAAAGAAACTTTGTAAACAATGGTTTGATCACAACTATATCTGTTCATTTATCGTATATATAGCAGAAACAAACCATTAATCAGCAACATGAAATTTATAGCAACATTTGCCGCCTCGGCCGTGCTGATGCTCATGCTTCAGAACTGTTACGGGCAGTCGGCTTCAAAGCCTGCTGATCAGAAAAAGGCTCCTGAATATTCCCGAACGGACGCCGCGCCGGTAAACAAAAGCAACCAGGATTGGCAGAAGATTCTTTCTCCGGAGGTATATGAAGTAGCGCGGTTGAAAGGTACCGAAAGACCATTTACCAGCAAATATGAGCATTCCAAAGAGATAGGGACGTTTTACTGTGCAGTTTGCGGGAATGCACTTTTCAAAAGCGACGCCAAATACGAGAGCGGCTGCGGCTGGCCAAGCTTTTTTGAACCGATCAATAAAAAATCGATCATCGAAGCGCAGGATAACAGCCACGGAATGCGCCGAACCGAAGTAATGTGTGGCAGGTGCAAGTCGCATTTAGGACACGTTTTTGACGATGGCCCGCCGCCAACAGGCTTGCGTTACTGCATCAACGGTGTCGTACTCGACTTTGAAAAAGCGAAAACTGCTGAAAAAAAGTACGCAGACAAGAAGAAAGCAAACACAGGAAGCTGAGTTAATCGCCCTCTTGGCGGATCTTGCCCAGGACAACTCCCAAATGAAAACCCAGCACCAGGCTCGGCACAACATAGTGCGTGCCTGGTGTTGTTTCCGACCACATTTCCTGCGGGGACTGTACCCTTGCATTGTCCAGTCCGGCAGTAAGTGTCTTTACATTGATATTCCTCAAACCAAATCCGGTAAACAGGTCCAGCGTCATCCGGCTGGGGAAATAGAACTGCCAGCCTAGTCTCGCATGTCCGGCTGCCGCAATCCTGCCAATTTTCACATCCTTGTTTTCAGAATAATTACAGCCGCCAGACTCCGCACAATCCATTCCCACCCATTGATTCTGACGGTATACTACTCTTTTGTACATAAACTCGCCTGCGAAATAGCCGCGCACGCGCTGCTTGCTGAAATAGTAGTAACGAAGTTGCGTGCGGCTTTTGTAAGTTGATTTATCGGGAACTGTGGTGACTTCATAGTACCAGAGATTAAAGCTGGAATGTCCGTAGCCAAGGTCCTGCTGCAAGCTGATCCCGCTCTTTCCAAGCGGAACTTCCACTCCAAACTGAATGGTATTGTCGCTGTCGAACATAGCAGCAGGCGAATATTTGATGATCACGTGATTTGCTGCATTCCATGCGTCGACTTGCGCGTAGGTCAATGCGGTACCAATCAGCAGGAACAGCCCGGTTAAAACGATATGCTTCATAGTACCGGGATTTTGCTAAGTAGTTCATATTCATCCGAACTCCCGAACTTATACTGGTACAGCCCTTTTTCGCCGGTCACTATCAGGTGGTTTGATCTGACGATCACGTCGTAAGCGGGAACATCGCTGAAATTGTATTTATCGACAGGAAGCGCAGGATCTGTGATATCCATCACGCGCAATCCATTGCTTCCTTCACACACAAACAACTTATTGCCCGATACACCGAGCCCGTAAGGCGATGACATTACCTGTGAATGCACCAGCCTGGGATCGGACGGAGTGGACACATCTATCACATCCAAAGAGCTCAATGTATTGCCGCGGCGGCACGCAACACCGCTTCTTAACGTCACATAAGCATATTTATCCTGAACTACGACCGGGTCACACGATTGAATGTGGGTATATTTAGTCAGTAACACCGGACTGACAGGATTGGCATTATTATAAATGTACATGCCATCATTGGCACCGATGAAAAGGTTGTTTTTATAAGGAAAGATCGTTTCAATTCCCACATTCATTTCTTTACGCACCGTCTTCACAGGCGCGTCGCCTTTTGTGATATCGTACACTTCCAGCGATTGTTTTGAAACGATATAGAGCGTATTGCCTGTAATCGCAAACCGCGCCATTGAACCGCCGGTGCCGGTTTGCGGACTTACGCTCCCGTCGGACTTATCGCAGGATGTCAGGATCATGCACAGCCCCAGCAGGGCAAGTCCTAAGAACAGAAAAGGCATTAATTTTTTCATGGCTAATAGTCTATGTGGTTTTGTCTGAGAGAGGAAGTATTATCTGAAACATTTTGGCTGCGTTGCCATAGAGACCTTTTCCCAGCCGACTACCAGCCCCTTTTTGGTGTCGGCGCATTCGAAATAGATGTTCTGGTAAGGCGGAAAATTGTTGACTGTGATGGCATCGTTGATAGTCTTCACCAGCTTCGGGGAAAGCGGATCGGATATGTCAAAAACGAGCAGGTTGGAAAGATTATCGGCATACAGCCAATTCTCCTTTACAGCAATATCATAGTTGCCGGTAATGGAGATAAAGGAGAGATTTTTCGGATTTTTAGGGTCTTTATTATCAATAATGTGAATACCCTTCCCCGTTTCGTTTACAAAAATATAGGGATCAAAAAGGTAGATCTTGCCTGGCTGGACGAGCGGTTGCGCCGCCGCTACCTGAACTTTTGCAGCTTCTTCCGCCGTCGAATAAATGGGTTTGTAGCCTGTACCATTAAAAGGCACGCCGTTGGGCGCATTGTCATTTGGTTCAACGCAGGCGAGGCAGATTAAAACGAGTGAAAGAAGGCGGAAAGCATTTTTCATAGCTAGCTGTTTACGAGATCAATTGAGTGACACGCGGCCCGCTGAAAACGTTGCCGCCGGTTACACAAAATCGTAAAATATTCGCTTGCGAAGGTCTCTCCGGCAGTTCTTTTACCACACGAATGTGCCGACCGAGCCTGCCTTCAACACGGCAGACGCAACCGCATTTCCATCCTGGATCTGAAAAGCCTGCTGATTGTCGCTGCTATTAAAAACGATCAGCACTTTTTTCCCGTCGGGCGTTTTAAAAGCCACATTCGGGAGCTGCGCATCCATATTGGAAGCAATGCGCACAGAACCTGGCCGCACAAACTTTGATGCATGCGCCACCACATAGTAAGCCGCATTGCGCGTCACTTTATCTCCGTCTATTGTAACCCCGCCCAAACAACGGTCGCAGCCGCCGCGGTCTGTAAACGGACGGTTTTGCGGATTGCTCGACAGGTTCCATTCCAGTACCGTTCGCGCCCAGTTGCGGGTAGCGCCAATGGTCAGCTTGGAAATATGATCGGGGAAGTCTTGCGCAAAGTTGCCAGGTGCGCCCATCCATTGTTCCGTGAAATAAAGATTTTTATCCGGGTGTGCATTGTGTACTTCGGAGAGTGCCTCTATTTTACCACCATACAAATGAAACGCAGAACCATCAATGTACTTCCTGGCTTCGGCATCATTGAGAATGGAGATCGGGTACTCCGGTTTATCGGCATTGTGATCATAGATAATAATCTTCGTGTCGATTTTTGCATTCCTAAAAGCAGGCCCCAGGTGATCTTTTACAAAAACAGCCTGATCTTTCGCCAGCATCAGCAAGCTGGGATTGTTACCCGGATGCAGCGGCTCATTTTGTACCGTAATCGCATCAATGCGGACTCCCTCCTTTTTCATCTCCTGAACATAGCGGACTAAATATTTGGCGTAAGCCGCATAAAATTCAGGTTTGAGGCTGCCGCCGCGCGTATCTCCATTGTCTTTCATCCAAACCGGCGGTGACCAGGGCGAACCCATTATTTTGATTTTGGGATTGATTGCCAGGATTTCCTTCAATACCGGGATCACATCCTTTTTATCCAAAGCAAGATCAAAACGTTTCATCTCCGGATCAGTTTGTCCGGCAGGCAGATCATTGTAGGAGAAAATGGTCTCATTCAAATCAGACGCACCGATACTGACGCGGAGGTAGGAAATTCGATGTTACTCCCGGTTGTAGCAAACAACTCTTTCAACAATGCAGCGCGTGCCGGCTTGCTCATCGCGATCAGGTGAGAAGCGCTGCCGCCTGTTAATGTAAAACCGAACCCGTCAATGGGTTGGAAAGTCTCGCTTTCATCCACTTTGATCACTTTACCCGATGGAGCTCCCGGCGAGAATTGGATTGTCGGCTTTTGCCTGGTGAAGAGCGCGGACTGATCGATATTGGTCAGCCAGAAATCGACAGCACGATTTTTGCTTTGCGCGGAAACAAATCCGGCAGACCAGGTAAGCAAACATATCAAAAAGGATTTAGGAATAGTCAATTTCATGCAGGTTGCCGCGGGGCCAGTTAAAAGTAACCGATGATGACAGTATTGAAAAACACACAATATAATGTAATATATTGCGAACCCAAATGTAGCATTGCCTGCACAAAGCTGCCAGCGCCCGGCTACTACATTACTACAACAATCCGGTAAAATTTGCGAAATATAGTTATTGACGCGGTTTTGGACTACGTCAAGCCAGTTACAGGAATACAGTGTGCGAGGATGATGAAGCGAGTGATACTTTTTACGTTCCTGATTTTGACAACCGGACTACGCGCCCAGCATACCGTCGGAGTGCCGACGATCGGGCTGCCCGAAGTAGTCAATTACAGCAAACAAATTTACAAGGCAGGTACACAGAACTGGGCGATCCGCCAGGATCGCAACGGGATTATGTACTTTGCCAACAACGAGGGACTGCTGAGTTTCGACGGCGTGTACTGGAAAGTGTACCCGCTTCCCAACAAAACAAAAGTGCGATCCCTGGAATTGGGCAACGATGATCGCATTTACATCGGGGGAGAAAATGAGCTCGGGTATTTTTCACCGGACCAATCCGGGGTACTCCGGTATTTTTCGCTGCGTGAGCTGGTTCAGGAAAAAGACCGCGGTTTTGCCGATATCTGGAATGTGACTGCGTGGAAAGGAAACATCTTTTTCAGGGCCAGTAACAAGATCTTTTTGTACAAAGACAAATCCATCATGGCATTCAATCCCGTTTCGCACTGGCGTTTTATGGGTACAGCGAACGGACAAATGATTGCCCAGGATGCCACAAACGGACTTTTACGGTTTAATAACGATCGCTGGGAGCCATTTCTCACCAGTAGCGAACTGCCCGCCGAGTTCCTGAGTACCGCATTACTGCCGATGGGAAATGATACCACCTTGCTGGTGACTATGGATGCAGGACTTTACACGCTTTCCGGCAACAGTGCCGTAGAAATGGAATCTGCATTCATTAACCAGATCAGGAAAGAGCGCATTTATGGCGCCACGCGCGTCAACGATCAGCTGCTGGCGCTCTCCACGAGCCTGGGCGGCTGCTATATTGTGACGAATAAAGGTGAATTTGTACACCGGTTTTCGCGGGGAGACGGACTCCAAAATAACAATGTACTGAGCGTTTTCCGCGACCGTGACCACAATCTCTGGCTGGGGCTTGACAATGGAATCGACTTCATCGCGTATGATAATGCGATCAAGACCATTTATCCCGTGGCCACCAAAGATGAAGCCGGCTATGCTTCTATTATCTTCAAAGGCCGCCTCTATATAGGTACTTCCAATGGACTTTATTCGGTGCCTGTGGGTGAGTTCAGCGATCTTAGTTATGTAAAAGGCGCTTTTTCATTTGTCGAAAATTCCCGCGGTCAGGTTTGGGGACTGTCGGAGATCAATGGAAAACTGCTGATGTCGCACCACGAAGGAATGTTTGAAATACGTCAGGACAAAGCATTTGCGATCGAACGCAGGAATGGGTTCTGGGGAGCGGTTCCGCTTTCACGGATCGATCCGGTTTCAAGGGTTGCAGTCGGTAATTACAACGGGATCAATTTTCTTGCCTATGACGGGAAAGAATTTCGTCCGGCAGGACAGGTAAGTGGCTTTGACATTGCTTCCCGTTTCCTGTGCACCGATACCCACGACGAAAATGTGATCTGGACTTCCCACCCCTATCGCGGCGTTTTCAAAATCTCCCTGCAACCTGACGGAAAATCAGCGGCTCGGTTGTATACCAGCAAAGACGGACTCCCTCTTTCGCTGAACAACAATTATGTATATAAAGTAAAAAACAGGATACTGGTAGCGACCGAAAGCGGCATTTACGAATACAATGCGGAGAAAGACCGTTTTGCTGCATCAGGCTACTACAATGAGATTTTCAAAGGTGTGGAAGTTCGTTACCTGAAAGAAGATCAGGCCGGTAACGTGTGGTTTGTGACAGGTAAGGAGCTGGGCGTGCTCGATGTGTCCGGCAGCAAGCCGAAGATCATCTTCCTGCCCGAACTGAACCAGAAGCTCGTGTCGGGCTTCGAGTATATTCAGCCTTTGAATGAACAAAACATCCTCATAGGTAGCGAAAAAGGCATTTATCACATTAATTATCAGCAATACAAACAAAACAAAAACCGCATTGACGTCCAGATCAGAATGCTGCGATCGGTGGCTAAGTCAGATACTGTCCTTTTTGGAGGTTATTTGGGTGAGGTTAACCAGCTGAACAAGCAAAGTGAGACCCAGGTACCGCACATCGCGCACGAACTGAACTCCATTGGTTTTGAATTTTCATCCACGCTGTTCAGCCAGCAGTCCAGTATTTCATATTCTTATTTTCTCGATGGCTTTGATGCGGGCTGGTCGCATTGGTCTGTTAAAAGCGAAAAGGAGTACACCAGCCTTCCTGCGGGGCAGTACACGTTTTACGTCAAAGCACGCAATAATTTTGGCAGCGAATCGCCGGTGACAGGTTACACTTTTGTGATCCTGCCGCCGTGGTATCAAACTCTCTGGGCCTATCTCGCCTACGGTATCCTGCTGCTGGGATTGGCCTTCCTGTTTTATGAATGGCAGGAAAAACGTTTTCTGAGGCAACGGAAAAAACACGAGGAGGAACAGCAAAGGTTACAGTACCTCCACCAACTGGAACTGGAAAAAAATGAAAAGGAGATTATCAAACTGAAAAACGAGAAGCTCGAAGCCGAAATCCTGCATAAGAACACAGATCTGGCCACCTCGGCAATGCACCTGGTTCAAAAAGCCGAACTGCTTTCAAAACTAAAAACAGACCTGGTTAAAATCACAAAAACGGCTGACGATGAGAAGATCAACGACGACCTGAAAAGAGTGATCAAGGTGGTAGCGGAGGAGAATAAGGTGGATAAAGACTGGGGACAGTTCTCCAAGCATTTTGACAGTGTCCACAGCAACTTCCTGATTGCATTAAAAGAGCGATACCCGAAACTGACAGCAAGCGAGCTGAAAATGAGTGCCTACCTGCGAATGAACCTGTCGAGCAAGGAAATCGCAGAACTGATGAATATCTCGCTCCGCGGCGTGGAAGTAAGCAGGTACAGGCTGCGCAAAAAGCTTCAATTGCCTACCGAGGTCAATATGTTCAACTTCTTTCTTGGTTTTCACATTGACGAATCCCGGGATAGCAAAGGGGCACAGCCATAAAAAAAGCTGAGCACAATCTGCGCTCAGCTTTCCACATAACTCTAAATTTTATTTCGTGCCGCCCCATTCTTTGCTTTGCTCGATTTTGGTATTTTCCATTTCGAGCAACGGGATCGGCAATATTTCATTTTTGCCGGCTACAAAGCCTTTGGATGCCAGCACTTTCGGCGCGTCACCCCAGCGAACAAGATCCATCCAGCGGTGACCTTCGCCAGCCAGTTCAAGCCTGCGTTCTGTTTTGATATTCTCAAACGTAGCGGCAACCGGTTTCAAACCTACCCTCGCTCTTACCGCGCTCAGCAATGCAGCTGCGCGGGTTTGATCACCGCCACCGCGAACGAGCGCCTCGGCTTCAAGGAGGTAAGTATCTGCAAGCCGCGTGTCGTACATATTTTGCGGGAAGTTCAGTTCGGGTGTTCCTGCGCCGGTCCAGCGGTTAGAAACCCTTCCTGCGAATTTTTCGAGGAAGTAACCCGTGTTCATGTACCCTTTTTCGTAACTGGCTAGTCCGGCTTTTTCGAGACTATCAAGGTTCGCAATGGTCGATTTATAACGCGGATCGAAGTGGATTGCTTCGAACAACGAAGGCGTAACAGGCAAAAAGCTCCATCCTGATACATAATCCGGCGCTGCGTCTGACTTGCGGTTGTAGCCACGCGGGCCAGTGATAATGTTCATGATATTACCTTCTGTACAAGACACGCAATCCCAGGTACCAGCGGAAGTGTTGGTATAGGAAATTTCCAGGATCGACTCGCTGTTGAATTTATTATCGCTTTTCCACAAATCCGCAAAATTGGCAAGTAGCTTATAACCATAAGGATTGGTACCGCCTGGTGTACCATTTACCAAAGCCAGCTCCTGCGCAGCCTGCGCGAATTTTTGTTGGTACAAATACACTTTCCCAAGAATGGCGTGTGCGGCACCCTGCCCTACCCGGCCGCCCTCTGTTGCTGCATTGATCGTGACCGGAAGATCAGCAATTGACTCGGACAGATCCTTTTCAATCTGTGCGTAAACCTCCGCAGGCGCTGCCTGGGTTACATCATACATTTCCTGCGTGGAAACAGTTTTTGTAAAAAGCGGCACATTCTTGAACAATCTTACCAGTTCAAAATAGAAATACCCGCGCAGGAATTTAGCCTCGGCGGCATAACGCTTTTTAACCGTTTCGTCCATAGGGACCGAAGGCAGCTTTTCCAACAAAGAGTTAGCCCGGAAAACACCTGAAAACCCTTTTCTCCAAAGTTCTCCCTGCGGCCCGGTTGTTGGATTGAGGGTGTAATTGGAGATAACCTGAAAATCCATGATATCGCTTGGCCCGCCGCCACCTGCATAGTGATCGTCGGAAGCCGCATTCATCGTGGCGATCGTGGTCACGTAGCCCGATCCCTGCCAGCCTACTACGTCGTAAATCGCAACCAGTCCATTGTACGCTTCTTCCTGGTTCCGGTAATAGTTCGATTCCAGGTTCAGCCCTTTCGGTTTCACTTCCAGGAAGTTTTCCGAGCACGACATCAGCTGCAAGCCAGCCGCCATTGCCAATGCAGTTATAAACTTATTATACTTTATCATCATCATGCTTGTTAATCAATTAAAAACCAATGTTCAAACCCACCATGAATGAGCGCGCCTGGGGATAAATTCCTTTGTCGATACTCAATACGCTGCCGCCGATCTCAGGGTCGTAACCTGTGTACTTGGTTAGTGTAAACAGGTTTTGGCTCATTACGTAAACACGTGCCTTTTTCAATGCAACCTTGCTGATCACCGCGCTTGGAAGCGAATAACCTACCTGCAAAGTTTTCATCCTGAAAAAGTCACCTTTTTCCAGATAGAAGCTCGAAGGATTCTGGAAGTTCTTGTTAGGATCTCCGTTCACAATGCGCGGGTATTCTGTGGAAGTACCCGGTCCTGTCCAGCGGCCCATTGCGTCCGACTGCCAGTTTGCATTGGCAATGTCCAAACGACGAAGTCCCTGAAAAATATCGTTTCCTGCTACGCCCTGGCCAAATACAACCACGTCAAAACCTTTGTAAGCTGCATTGATCGTCAATCCGTAAGACCATTTCGGTGTCGGGTTACCGATGAAAGTCCGGTCGGTTTCGGTAATTACACCGTCACCATTCAAATCAGCCCAGCGGAAATCGCCTGGTTTTGCATTCGGCTGGATTTTATTTCCGTTTGCTGTTACGTGGCTGTCCACTTCTTCCTGCGTCTGGAAAATACCTTCATTTACATACCCGAAAAACGAGCCGATCGCATGACCTACCTGCGTGCGGGTAATCGGAGGAGCTCCCTGGAAGCTTGCGCCGCCTGACAGATATTCCACGCCATTACCAAGGTTAGTTACCTTGTTTTCAATGTAAGAAACGTTTCCATTGACAGAGAAATCAACCTGGCCAAACTGCTTGCGGTAGCCCAGTTCAAGCTCCACACCTTTGTTTTCCATATCGGCAATGTTCGCAGCAGGATTGGAAATTGCTCCTACATAGCCTGGTATCCGTGGATTTTGCAGGATATCTTTTGTTGCTTTTTTAAACCATTCAAAAGTGATATTCACATTCCGGAAGATCGTTGCATCGAAACCAATGTTGGTCTGGCTGGTCTGTTCCCATTTCAAGTCCGGGTTAGCAGGTGCATTCGGGCTGTAACCGATAATGTAGCTGCCTGAGTTACCTATTGTATAGTTCCGGCCGCTTCCGATGGTAGACAGGTAAGCAAAGTCGCCGATACCGTCATTTCCAACCACACCATAACCTCCGCGAAGTTTTAGGAAGTTAACTGCATTAGTTTCAGGGAAGAAATCCTCGCGGGAAAGTACCCAGCCCAACGAGAAGGAAGGGAAAACACCGTATTTATGATTTGAACCAAAGCGTGAAGAACCGTCTCTTCTTACCAATGCCTGCAACAGGTATTTTTCATTGTAATCGTAGTTCAAACGTGCGAAAAGCGAACTTACCGTGTGGCGCGCCCCTTCCGATCCGTCGGAATTACGCTGATCTGCGGGTACCTTGAAGTTCAGCGAAGCATCGTCAAAATTATCGGCAGGCACATTGAAGAATGTCACGCTCGTCATCGTGGTATTATTATCCAGATATGCACCTTGTCCCAGCAATACATTTACATTGTGCAAGCCAAATGCGCGGGTGTATGAAACCGTGTTTTCAAGGTTATAGTCAAGACGGCGGTTGTTGCTGCGGTTGAAATTTGTCTGCGAAGTAACCGAAGCTGCATTCAGCCAGGAGATCGGCGTAAAACTTTCATTTCCCCAAAAAGCCAGCTTCGCACCTAGTGTGGATTTCAGTTGCAGACCTTTGATCGGCTCCGCCATCAGGTAGGCATTACCCACCACGTTGTCACTCCAGCTGTAATTACCTAAACGTGTCTGGATATACGCAAGCGGGTTGCTCATCTCCTGACCTACCGCCTGAGAAATTCCATAAGGATTGCCGTTTGCATCGCGCTGCACCCCTTTGTTGGTATAAGGAGCTGCATTCGCCACTGCCGGGTCTGTTACTACTACTGGCGTGATCGGATCCAGGTTAATAGCGGAACTCAATGGTCCGCCGAATTCGCTGTTGGTATTACCCAGCCCGATTGACTTGTCGTGTGCGTAGCCCAGGTTCTGACCGAAGGTCAGCCACTTTGCCAGCTTATGTTCCGAGTTCAAACGAATGCTCGTACGCTTGTATTGAGATATGTCGCTTGCTACAATTCCTTCCTGATCGAGGTAACCAAACGACAGATAGAAAGTAGAACGATCTGATCCGCCGCTGATGCTCAGTTCATGGTTCTGGCGCTTTGCATTGTTATTGAAAATCAGCTTTTGCCAGTCGGTACCTTTTCCAAGTGAGGCCGGGTTGGCATAGACCGGCGCTTGTCCTGCCGCAACAGCCGCTTCGTTGCGAATGGTCGCATATTGCGTTGCATCCAGCAAGTCGAGCTTGCGCGCGGGCGCCTGCGTACCTACATAGCCGTTGTAATTAATGCGGATCCCGCCTGCTTTTCCTTTTTTGGTAGTAACCAAAATCACACCTGCCGCTGCACGCGCACCATAAATAGCCTGTGAAGCTGCATCTTTCAATACTTCAATGGACTCAATGTCCGACTGGTTCAGGTATCCGATACCGCCATTGTCGACCACCACGCCGTCCACTACCCAAAGCGGGTTGTTGTTGTTCAAAGTTGTCACACCACGAACGCGCACAGTTGCCGCAGATCCCGGCTGACCCGAGTTGGCAGCAATGGTAAGCCCCGATGTGCGTCCCTGCAATGCTTCTTCTAGCCTGTTGATCGGCATTGTTTCCAGGTCACTTGCCTTCACACTCGAAATCGCGCCGGTTACCACGCTCTTCTTTTGGGCGCCGTAACCCACTACTACTACTTCTTCCAGGTTATCACTCGATTCAACCAGTTGAAAGTTGATCTCGCTCTGATTGCCCACCGGTACCTTTTGCGTCACCATTCCGATAAAGCTCGTAACAAGTACCGCCTCAGGCTGCACGTCAATCGAGTAATTTCCGGCGGCGTCGGTAATCGTCGCCTGGTTGGTTCCTTCTACTAATACGGTGGCTCCCACCAATTCCTCCCCTCCATTCTTTACAGTAACCTTGCCTTTCACAGTCCTGCTCTGGGCGAAAGCGCTCTGCACCATACCGTATAGCATTAACAAGCTACACAATAGTACAATTTTTCTTTTCATAGATGTTTTTATTGAATTAGTAGACAGAGCAAATGTTATTTGCCCAATTATTTATTGAAATAGTAACAATGCCTATTTCGATAACAAAGGTATAGGGAGAGGCCCGACAGCAGTAGCAGATGCATTACTACATTACTACCTCACATTGGATAAATGGAAGATATTCTTGAAAATGTCACCACTACATTACTACTACAATGTAAGCAGTGGCTTATTTTGTAACAGATTGAATTTTGCAGGCAATGCGGCAAGTATGATGTGGCAATGCGGCGTTCAGATGAAGAACTAATCTCAAAAGAAAGGCGGCCGCTGCGTAGTACCTCCGGAAAGGCGGCAATCGGTGCAGGATGCAGTCGCCACCAGTACGGAATCGGCCCGGACACCCCAGTAGCTAAGCAGCATATCGGGTGTGTTCAATCCGCAATTCACATCGCCTCGTCCATTACATGCAATCGGAAGCGTGTCGGGTTCGGTGCATCTGGGGAATGAGCCTAGCTTTGGGGTGATGACGATGCGCTTGGTTGCTTCCGTAGACGCGCTGAAATAACCGAATGCGAGGTCGCGGGAATCAGCCATGTTGGTGATGTTACCCGTGACTTGTGAAGGCAGCGGATCAAAAAGGCTGCCGGTGCCCTGCGTTGTTTTGGCAAGACTGGTCCAGTATTCAAATGCAGGCTGCGACAGACCATATTGTTTAACCAGGATACTGTATTTGACATACAACTTGTTTGTCGAGATAGGTACGATGTTGAGCGGAAGATCTTTGATGATATCCTCACTCAGGCGCACAGTGCTCCCCAGCAGAATGCTGCCCGATTTTTGGTTCGACCAGCAGCGGTTAATATTTTCATCACGGATTACCACCTTTTCGTTCTCCACTTTCAATGCAGAATAGTACGTGGCAGCATACTCCCACGTTTCCTCGAATTTCCATCTGTAAAACTGGGTCCGGTTTTGTGCATCGTGGGTATTTACATAAAACACCATTGCATTGCCAGCGGCATTGAGCTTGTAGGTCACACTGTCGATCTCAGGCGTGCGGCTCACAGCTACATACTCCGACAGATATTCCTTCCCGCCGCGTGTTTTGATCCTGAGCCGGTATTTACGCGACAGATCATACGTCGCAGGCGGCAATACGTAAACACCTTTGGTCTGCTCGGTAAAAGCATACGATTGCCCCTCCTCCTGTTCGACGAGCACCACCGCACCGGTCTCTATCGGGGGCTGGGTTACATGGTTTACATTCTGCGTCCACCTGAGTTCGAACCGGCTTGAATCTGTCGCACTTACATTGAAAAATCCATCTACGACGAGGTAACTCGCATTGGAGTTGATTTCAGGCGGGGAAAAAGGCTGTATACAACCATGCAGCACACGCAGTATTCCGACAGACAAAACAATGCATACAACCAGCCTGATCGTCCCGGCAAATGGTTTGATCTGCTGTTGGCAGTATCTTGAAAGACTTTTCGGAACGAGCGATGACATAGTGGCGATGAGCAGATTTTGGAGCTTTCCGATAGAATAAAATGGGCTTAGCGAAAGGCGTGATTTTACAACCTGAGGCAGAGCGGCAAGTATTCTACTGATTAACACAGCTTTATTTTACCAAAACTTAATCACGGCTGACTTCAAAACCAGTCTCAACAATCTTTCTATATTTAGCTGTTCAAGCATCAATACATACCTCATGGAATCACCGCAAAAAAGGC
>NZ_JBHYGF010000589.1:0-19929 GCF_051859145.1 Dyadobacter sp. | reverse complement strand
CAAAGGACTTGTGTACGTGTTAATGGGCGACGGCGAGCAGCAGGAAGGCCAGGTTTGGGAAGCAGCTACTTTTGCGCCCCACCACCAGGTTGATAACCTGATCGCATTTATCGATTTGAACGGACAGCAGATCGACGGTCCTACCGTAAAGGTGATGAACAACCTCGATTTAGGTAAAAAATATGAAGCATTTGGCTGGGAGGTAATTTCGATTGAAGAAGGAAATGATATGGCAGCGGTGCTGAAAGGTTTGTACGAGGCAAAAAGCCGCCTGGGTCACGGCAGACCTATTATGGTGCTGCTCCACACAGGAATGGGCTTTGGTGTTGACTTTATGATGGGCAGCCACAAATGGCACGGCGTTGCGCCAAATGATGAGCAGCTGGCAGCAGCACTGGGTCAATTGGAAGAGAGTTTGGGAGACTATTAATAACCGGATAACCCAATTCCTTCAACCATTATATTATATACAAGATATCAAACTCATGAAAAAATACACCTTCACTGAAAAGAAAGATACCCGCTCGGGTTTTGGTGCCGGAATGCACGTTTTGGGTCAGCAAAATCCCAATGTAGTTGCACTTTGCGCTGACCTGGTAGGTTCTTTGAAGTTAGAGCCATTTATCAAAGAAAACCCTGAACGTTTTGTTCAATGCGGGATTTCGGAAGCGAATATGATCGGTATCTCTGCCGGTTTGACAATCGGTGGTAAAATCCCTTTTGCAACTACTTTTGCCAACTTTGCAACCGGCCGCGTTTACGACCAGATCCGCCAGAGTGTAGCGTATTCAGGTAAAAATGTAAAAATCTGCGCATCTCACGCTGGGCTTACATTAGGAGAAGATGGTGCGACGCACCAGATCCTGGAAGATATCGGTATGATGAAAATGCTGCCGGGAATGACGGTGATCAATCCTTGCGACTACAACCAGACCAAAGCTGCTACCATTGCAATTGCAGAATATGAAGGGCCGGTTTACCTGCGTTTCGGTCGTCCGGTAATTCCTGTATTTACGGATGCAGATCAGAAGTTCGAGATCGGGAAAGCTTGGATGGTGAACGAAGGAACTGACGTGAGTATTTTTGCGACAGGCCACATGGTTTGGGAAGCAATCCAGGCTGGTGAAATGCTGGAAGCAGAAGGTATCAATGCAGAGATTATCAACATCCACACCATCAAGCCGCTTGATGAAGAGGCTGTATTGAAATCTGTTGAAAAAACTGGTTGTGTTGTTACAGCCGAAGAGCATAACCGCATTGGCGGACTTGGTGACAGTGTTGCGCAGGTTTTGGTAAAACACAAGCTGGCTCCTCAGGAGTACGTCGCTGTGGACGATAGTTTCGGCGAAAGCGGAACACCAACGCAGCTTTTGGAGAAATACGGACTGACAGCGAAACACATTGTGGAAGCTGCGAAACGTGCGATTGCCAGAAAGCAGGCATAACGCATTTATATCAAAGTACAGGAGTTGTAAAAAGAGCCCGGTGGGAAGTGAAGCACGTCTTTCGCTCCTGCCGGGCTCGATTTTTGTTTGACGAAATGGAAAAATAAACTATTATTGACTTACGTTGATTCCCATTTGAGCGGCAACAACGCCCACGCTGTGCTTGCGAATGAACTTTCAGGTTAGAACCTTTTAAATGTCTGACGAAGAATTATTATCCCTCTTTGCTAATCCCGAAACGCGTCGAAACGCTTTCAATCAGCTGGTGCGAAAGTATCAGCAAAAAGTATATTGGTTGGTCCGGAAAATGGTTATTGACCACGACGATGCGAATGATGTTACCCAGGATGTTTTCATCAAAGCGTGGACTGCACTCGAAAATTTTCGCGGCGACTCCAAGTTTTATACCTGGCTGTACCGCATTGCGAGCAACGAGGCGATCAACTTTTTGAACAAAAAAAGAAGAAAGTACTTCGTCCCGATCTATGATGTGGAAGGCGAGCTGGCAGAAAAGCTGGAAGCAGATCCCGATGTAAGCGGCGACGCCATTCAATTGAAATTACAAAAAGCGATACTGAAACTGCCCGAAAAACAGCGGCTTGTTTTTAACCTCAAATACTTCGAAGAACTGCCTTATGAAGAAATTTCGGAGATCACCGGGACTTCGGTAGGTGCATTGAAAGCCTCGTATCACTGGGCTTCGAAAAAAATTGAGGATTATTTAAATGACAATGATTAAACTATTTGCATTGCAAAGAGTCCAACTCCCGACAAAGTAAAAAATATTAATAATTATGGACAAGGGACGTATACGATTGGAAGATATCCGCAAGGAGGTTCCATTTTCGGTGCCCGAGGGTTATTTCGATAAGTTGCCTCAGCAAATCCAAGCCAGGATACCTGCTGAACCTGTTCGAAAGCCGGTTATCAGCTGGAACTGGCAGCGGGTAACCGGGCTGGTATCTGCGATGGTGATCATCCTGGTTTTGGTTTGGGTGACTGTTCCCGAGCGGCAGGGTTCACTTGGCCAGGAGCCGCTGAGTGATGTGAGCAATGCTTCCATTATCAATTACCTGGAAGACGAGAACATCAGCTACTACGATTTGAGCGAGCATAAAGTTGTTCAAAAAGCATTTGAAACAGACTCGACTGTTTTGTACTATCTGGACGGGCTCGATGACGATGTGATCCGTCAGCAGATCCAGGAATCAGTTACTGCGCAAGAGACTATTTGACCCTAACAGCATGAAGAAGATGAAGTTGATTCCCCGAAAATACCTGAACATACTAGCCGGCCTTTTCATTGTCCTGACGGCTAGCTTCAATGCAAGTGCACAACAGCGGACAGAAGAGGAAATTAAGCGGATACAGGACGCCAAAGTTGCAATTATTACAAACCGCCTGAACCTTACACCGGAACAATCGGCCGGTTTCTGGCCTGTGTATAACGAATATGCGCAGAGACGCCGTGAAATCCAAAGGTCGCAGCGAAAGATCATCAATGACAAGAAAGCGCTGGGGCAAACAGATGATCAGGTATTAAACAACCTGAAAGAAGTGCAGGATTTGCGGCAGAAAGAACTGGATCTGGAAAAAGAGTACCAGAACAAGTTCCTGAAAACCATTACAGCAGCTCAGGTTATTGAGTTATATAAAGCGGAGCGCACATTCAACGATATGCTGATCCAGCGCCTCAAACAACGTAATTAGCGTACCTGATCCATTCGAACTATTACAAAAAAGTCATCCCACAACCGTGAACCGGATTGTGGGATTTTCTTTTTACCTGCATTCCGGTATCAATGCCCTCCAACAGTCTGGACGTCATTGATACCTCTTGTTTCCACAGTAATGTTTCGCAAGGGGGCTGAATGCTTTTTGAAGTCCTGGATAATTTCAAGGACATCATAATCGATGTTAAGCGACTTGCTGCCATCTATAACCACCGTTGCTCCGTCTGGCAGGTTTTCCAGTGTCGCACTGATGCTCCCTTTGTTGAGGAAAGTCACTTCTTCCGACAATATCAATGTAATAACCTCACCTTCGCGGTGCTGCTCTTTGACATAGTGGTAGGAGTGCTGGTAATTCTTTCTCAGAATAAAGTAGATCGCGACTACCATTCCCACAGCAATGCCTTTCAGCAAATCTGTACTGAGAATGGCGATAATGGTCACTATAAACGGGATAAACTGCTCTTTACCCAGGCGGTACATTCCCTGATAAAGCGAGAATTTAGAGAGTTTATAACCTACCATTAACAGGATAGCTGCAAGAGACGCCAGCGGAATGTAATTCAGGAATTTCGGGATCAATACGGCCGACAGCAGCAGAATTGTACCGTGTATAATGGTACTCATCTGGGTGCGGCCTCCTGAGTCGATATTGGCAGAACTGCGCACGATCACCTGTGTTACAGGTAGCCCTCCGATTAAGCCCGACGTCATGTTCCCGATACCCTGCGCAATCAGCTCCCTGTTGGTAGGGGTGCTGCGCTTGAATGGATCGAGCTTGTCGGTTGCTTCAACAGAAAGGAGTGTTTCGAGGCTCGCCACAATTGCCAGTGTCAACGCAATGGTATATACTTCTACCCTCTGGAAGGCGGAGAAATCGGGTGTTTTAAAGAACCCGAAGAACTCGCGGGCATTTGTTGCAACCGGCAGCTGCACCATATGTTCGCCTGAAAGCGTCCATGCAGGTATAAATGCGGCATAAGCCAAATTCAGTGCAACCCCAATCAACACCACAAACAACGCGCCCGGCACAAAGCGGAAGAATTGGATCCGTTTCATGAAAGGCTTGTCGAACAGGATCAGTAACCCGAGCGAGATTGCAGAAATAATGATCGCGCCGGTACTGCTGTACCTGACGGAGTTCCAGATTTCGGTGAAGGTATTCTGCCCGTCTTTCTGATTAAATGCCTCATCGCCCATGAAATCTGCATCATACCCAAAGGCATGAGGGATTTCTTTAAGGATCAAAGTAATACCGATCGCAGCGAGCATTCCCTTGATCACCGATGAAGGGAAATAGTACCCAATAATTCCCGCCTTTAACAAACCGGCAATTACCTGCAAAGCACCTGCGATGACCACCGCCAGAAGAAACGCTTCAAAGCTGCCCAACGTTTCAAGCGCATTTAAAACGATCACAACAAGTCCGGCAGCCGGGCCTGCAACACCTAGCGACGATCCGCTAAGTGCGCCTACTACAATCCCGCCTATCATTCCGGCAATAATCCCCGAGAAAAGCAGGTCGGACCTGCCGGTAGAGGCGAGTGCCACACCGAGGCAAAGTGGTAGTGCCACCAGGTACACGACGAGACCCGAGGGGAAATCGTATTTGAGGTTGGAGAGCAAACTCTTATTTTTCAAAGACATACGACTGATTCGAAAGGATTGTTAGTTTTTATTTTTGATTAGCCTAAACGAGCTGTAAGCTTTCGAGACGATATACCTCTTCAAAATCGTCTGTGTTGCCTGCTGTCACGTCAAGGTCTTGCAGGATACCTGAGCTGATGTCGTAGACTACACCATGAACCTGGAGCGCCTGCCCTTTTGACCATGCATTTTGTACAATGCTGGTTTTGGCAAGAGCTTGAACCTGTTCGATCACATTGAGTTCAACAAGTCTGTTGCTGCGCAGTTGAAGGTCAGAAATGGAGTTAAGCTCTTTCTGGTGCAGCCTGTAAACGTCTTTGATGTGACGTAACCAGTTGTCGATCAATCCAACCTGCTTGTTGCCCATTGCCGTAAGTACGCCACCACAACCATAATGCCCACAAACGATGATATGGATTACACCAAGCACATTCACTGAGTAATCGAGTACGCTCAACATGCTCATATCGGTGTGGATCACCATGTTAGCAATATTCCTGTGAACAAAAATGTCACCGGGGCGAGTGCCTGTTAATGCATTGGCAGGAACGCGGCTGTCGGAACAACCGATCCACAAAAACTTGGGCGTTTGTCCTTTGGCCAGGTTATTAAAAAAGTCTGGATTTTCCTGGGTGATATCGTTAACCCACTTCTTATTGTTTTCAAAAAGCTGCTGATATGATTTGATCATGATCTCTGATTAGTATAATAATAAAATGATATAGTCCTAGCTCCAAATGGACAACAATTATCCATTGAATGCTGGAATACTACTAAATCGGGGGAAATCAGATCAGCTCCGGAGGAGGGGAGAGCAGGTTATAAACAATGTCATTCCGAAAACTGATAGCGTAGAGGAAGGAGTTTTTCGGTGGAATGGACAGGGAGAAATTGTCAAATTGAACTGGGTGATCAGTGAAGAGCTGATCGTCGGTCATTTTTTCAGCTTCCGTTGTTTCATTGTCACAGGTGCCGGTATCGCATACCACAGACATTTTGCTTTTGGCAAGCAAAATACTTGCTACATCTGTGACTTTACAGATGAGAAAGGCCGTAAGCAGTATGAGACAAAGTGTTCTGAGCAACGTATTTCGGGTTTGAGGAAGCGAGTTGGTAATGCCTGATTGGGCTAAAACGTTTTTTGCCAGGTTATTTATTGCAAACAGTTTATAAAATATGTTGCTGCTGCAATATTAGCGGATACAAAAAAAGGGCAATGAAGCCCTGTTACTTATTGGTTTTCCAATTCTTTTCATTGTTCTCAAGCCAGCGCCCCACGAGAAAGGCGGAACCCAGCAGAACAATATAGAAAACGATCATTATGATTGTCATTCCCATAGTTAATCAATTAAAATAGACTTTTTGACTTGGACAAAAATAGGTAAAAAATGCAAATGGAATCTATTTCAACAAAATTTAAAGTACCCCTTTTGTTGAAGGCATAAAATCCAAAGCTTTCATATCACGACGCACAGCCATCTTGATCGCTTTGGCAAAGGCCTTGAAAACAGACTCAATCTTGTGATGCTCATTATCACCTTCAACTTTGATATTCAGGTTAGACAAAGACGTGTCCGAGAATGATTTAAAAAAGTGAAAAAACATCTCTGTTGGCATTTCACCGATCTTTTCGCGTTTGAATTCCGCATCCCACACAATCCACGGCCGCCCTGAAAAATCAATAGCTACCTGCGCAAGTGCCTCGTCCATTGGAAGCAGGAAACCATACCTGTTGATACCTCTTTTATCACCTATTGCCTGACGGTAAGCCTCACCCAAGGCAAGTGCAGTATCTTCAATCGTGTGATGCTCATCTATATGCAGATCACCGGCAACGCGGATAGAAAGGTCGGCGCCTGAATGCCGCGCCAGCTGGTCGAGCATGTGATCGAAGAATCCCAGTCCCGTATGAATGTCAGACCGGCCGCTGCCGTCAAGGTTTAGCTCTATTTTGATCTGCGTTTCTTTGGTGTTTCGCTCCACAGACGCAATCCGCGAAGGTAGCTTCAAATGTTGATAAATAGTATCCCAGTCCGTTGTGATCAATGCGGTCGCTGATTTCATCTGGTCTGAGATACTGTTATCAGGGAAAGCCTCGGCAAACAGAATTGCTTTTGCGCCCAGGTTAACCGCCAGTTGAACGTCAGTCAGCCTGTCACCGATCACGTAACTGTTTGCAAGATCATATTCTCCTGTCAGATAGGCAGTCAGCATACCAGTACCAGGCTTGCGCGTGGGCAGGTTATCCTCAGGAAAGCTTCTGTCCACGTGAATAGCAGCGAAGTTAACATGCTCACCTGCCAGTGTCTGAAGCATTTTGTTGTGAGCAGGCCAGAAAGTCGGCTCGGGAAACGAGTCAGTACCTAAGCCGTCCTGATTGGTTACCATCACCAGTTCGTAGTCTGTCTCTTCTGCTATCTTCCTAAGATTTGAGATCGTTTTGGGCAAGAATTCCAGTTTTTCAAGCGAGTCAACCTGAAAGTCGGTTTTTGGTTCTACGATAATCGTCCCGTCCCGGTCAATAAATAGTACTTTTTTCATTCGTCAAATAGTAAGAAGATAGCAGTTATATCCGAACTGCCCGGCTTTGATTTCCTGCAAAGTTCGCAAAGAATGGGAAATTGAAAAGCTATCAGCGCGAATGTAGGCGAGTTTAACGCATTTATTAAGAATAACAGTGCGCGAGAAATCTTAACTTTGACTTTCAAACTTGACTTGAATAGGATGTTTACAGGAATTGTTGAAGCACTGGCCGACGTAGTAAAGATAGAGCAGGAGGGGACTAACAAGACATTTACATTGTCTTCTTCCATTGCAACTGAATTTAAAATCGATCAAAGTATCAGCCACAACGGGGTTTGTCTGACGGTTGTGGCAGTTGACGGCGAAAAATATCAGGTTACCGCCATTGAAGAGACGCTTTCTAAAACAAATCTGGGAGAATTAGTGCCGGGCAGTAAGGTGAACCTGGAAAGATGTATGCCGGCCAATGGGCGTTTTGACGGACATATTGTACAGGGACATGTAGATCAGACGGGTATTTGTACCAATGTGGAAGAAAGAGATGGCAGCTGGCTCTTCGACTTTGAATACGATAGCGCCACGGGCAACATTACGGTTGAAAAAGGCTCTATCTGCATCAATGGCGTGAGTCTCACGGTATTTAATTCAGAGAAGAATGCATTCCGGGTTGCGATTATACCTTACACTTATTCCTTTACGAATTTTCACTCACTGAAAGCTGGCGATTCTGTTAACCTGGAATTTGATATTTTAGGTAAATACATAAAGAGAATTCTTGGGGCTTATACAGTTTAGGATATTGGCTTCTAACATTATTACGTTTATTTTTACCCGTATATCATATTTCGTGCATCAGATACATTCATGGCCAAGATAAGTACGCAGTCCAAAAAGGACCTCTTCATACATATAGGAATTATTGTCTCGCTGCTTCTGGTAATTTTTCTCGGTTTTTTCTTTGTCTACCTTCCTTTTACAACCAATCACGGCGAAGCTGTTACTGTTCCTGATCTGAAAAAGAAAAGCGTGGCAGATCTGGAAGAATTTCTGGATACGCGTGATCTGCGTTATGAAGTGGATTGCACATTTGTTGCCAATATCGCTCCGCTGACCATTATTGCCCAGTATCCGCCTCCGGGCGCGAAAGTGAAAGAGGGTAGAAAAATATATGTGACGGTAGTTTCAAAAACAGCCCCGCTGATCAAAATGCCGAAGCTGACGGATATGACGCACAGAAGTGCTCAGCTCCTGCTGAAAAGTGTTGGTTTGGAAGAAGGAAATATCTCCTACGTACCCGATATGGCGCAGAATGCAGTTTTGCGGCAGATGTATAATGGAAAGGAAATCCTGCCGGGACAGCCTATTACCAAAGGTTCTAAGATTGACCTTGAATTGGGAGAAGGTTTGGGTACGGCACAATTTGAGGCTCCTTCTGTGATCGGAATGCCACTCGATGAAGCTAAGATTGCAATTATCGGATCAGGGTTGAAAGTAGGTCAGCAAATGGAAGTCCAGGCCGAAGAAGGCCAGGCGCCGGAATCGGTTGTAAGACAAAACCCTGACGCAGGCAATAACGTGAGAATAGGGGATGTAATTGATCTTTGGGTAACGCCGCAGTCTTTGGAACCAACTGAGAATGAAACAAACCAGCCTGAGCAATAGCCTGTTTAGAATTCAAAAGAAAGTTGCTGTCCTGATTTGGATACTGCTGATCGCACAGTCTACGTCGCTTTACGCGCAGTTGAGGATTGTTCCGATTGATCAGTCAAATTACATAGATACGAGGCAATATAGTGGGGAAAATAACCTGAGAACTGAGGCGGTAACTTTGCCATTTTTCGACGATTTTTCAACAACCCGCACCGCCTCTCCCGACACGAAGTACTGGCTTCCGGGAAGCGGAGTTTACATAAATAATTCACTAACAACTTCTCATCCTTCACGCAATATAGCCACATTTGATGGACTGAATGCGGCTGGAATACCGTACAACCTGAACAATCAACTGGGCCAGGGATTTACGGACACACTGACCTCACAAGCGATCAATCTTACCGGTAAAACTGCTGCTGACTCTGTTTATCTAAGCTTTTACTGGTCTGCAAAAGGCTTGGGCGAATTACCTGATTCCAGCGATTTTCTGAGCCTGGAATATTTCAACCGAGATAATCAATGGGTAACCGTCTGGCAGCAAAACGGATTTGAGGCAGATACTACATTCAAACAGCAGTTTGTTGCGATCACAAACGCCTTGTACCTGCACGCCGCTTTTCAGTTCCGTTTTCGCAGCTTTGGCCGCAATTCAGGTGCTTACGACACCTGGCACGTGGACTATGTACATTTGGATGCGAAAAGATCTAGAAAGCAGCCGTATATCTTTGATGTAGCGACCCGCAAGGCGATCTCGCCGCTTTTGAAAAGGTACACTGCTATGCCGCTGCGCCAGTACCTTGTTAATCCTGCGGCCGCATTGTCTGATTCTATCAAGACAGACATTGTCAATCATTTTAACAACTTCAATGTCCTCACCAGCACATTTACATTAACTGACGTAAAAACAGGAAAGGAGTTTCAGCGGAATGTTCAAAGGTCGATTTTTGTAGAATCATTGAAGTCAAAGACATTGAGTGTAAAACCGGCACCTTCGGCTATCAGCGCCCCGGGTGATTCCATTCATTTGTTAGCCAGGTTTTTCATTACAACTACGGACACGATCCCGAATGTCAATCTGAAAAATAATGACACAATTTCCTCACGCATTTCCCTGACTGACTATTTTGCATTTGATGATGGAAGTGCGGAGTATGGAATTCAGGTAAATCAGCGACTGGGCCGCGTAGCTGTGAGGTACATCTTGTCCAAGCCCGATACAATCGGCGGAGTCAGGATAGCGATTGTTCCATTCAACCGGGATGTGGCAGGTCAAAACTTTACGATACAGTTTTTAAGCAGTAAGAATGGAAAACCGGACAGGGTTCTGGCACAAAGGTCCGCCGCTGCATCTTACGCATCTGACAGGAACGGATTTGCTGACTATCGGCTAAATACGCCTGTTGCTGTGCCTGATACCTTTTACGTTGGCTGGCAGCAGATCAATGAGCAACCGTTAACGGTAGGTTTTGACAGAAATTCAACATTAGGTAAGGATCACATTTTTTATAATCTCGGAACTGAATGGGCCCGGGAACAATCCTTGAATGGAAGTATAATGATTCGCCCGTATATCGGCGCAAAGGCAATGGGAGTGGTAACGGGCAGGGAAGAGGTTACGAGTGAAAACTGGTTTTATCCAAATCCCAGCAATGGTACTATCAGCTGGAAGGTGAAAAATTTGAATCAGATTCACATTTATTCCAAAGATGGGAGGTTAGTGGAGACTATCTTGCCGCAACGTGATCAGCAATCGCAGGAACTAAGGAGATTAAAGGACGGGCTTTATATTCTGAAAGCCTCGGACGGGAAACGATCCTTTGTGCAAAAATTGTTAATATTGAAATAGCTAATCAGTAAACAAATTATCGAAATGGATATAACTGTTGAAGAACTTAAAAAGAGACTGGATGATGGTGAGGACCTTCATTTCTACGATGTACGTGAAGAACATGAGTATGAAGAAGATAATCTAGGCGCCATATTGATTCCCCTGGGCGAGCTACCGGATCATCTGGACGAGCTTGAACCATTGAAGAACGAAGAAATCATCATTCACTGCCGCTCTGGCGCAAGAAGTGGCAAGGCGGCCAAATTTCTCGAATCACAGGGTTACACGAATGTCAGGAATGTAACAGGCGGAATTCTCGCTTACCGTGAACTTGAAGATTGATTAAGGTCAAAAGAAAGAGATGGCGATTTACAAACCTGTAAATCGCCATTTTTTATGCAGACAGGTGGGTACTTATATATTCACGAATGGTATCATAATCTTCTACGTCGAACCATTTGAAGTCGCCCTGGTGACGGAACCAGGTTAGTTGTCTCTTAGCGTATCTTCTTGAATTTTGCTTTAAGAGTCGGATCATTTCAGATTCATCGTATTTGTTGTCAAGAAATTCAAATACTTCTTTGTAGCCGACTGTCTGCAATGCCTGGTGCGACCGGTAGGGGACAAGGCTTTTTACTTCATCTACTAACCCATCTTGTAGCATTATATCAATGCGCATGTCAATTCGGTTGTACAGTTCCGAGCGGTCGCGATTTACTGCAATGCAAATGGGCTCGAAATCCCGATTTTTTATATTCCTCAATTTGTACTCACTTATTGGTGTACCGGTTGTATGGTACACTTCGAGCGCGCGAACTACCCGTTGTGGATTTGATAGCTCGCTGGTTGCAGCAAAAACCGGATCAATCGCTGCGATCTCTTTTTGAAGAGCGTTTAATCCTTCCGTGACTAACTTTTCAGTCAATGTCTCGCGCAGCCCTAGTGCAGGTGCCGGAAGATCATCCAGCCCTTCCAGCACAGCTTTGATATAGAATCCAGAGCCACCAGTCATGATCATGTAATCAGAGTGCTCAAAATGGGCATTCAGGAGCTTGATTACATCCCGCTCAAAGTCGCCGGCACTATATGTTTCCTGAATGGAGTGGGAGTTAATAAAATGATGTACCACTTGCCGGAGATCTTCATCACTGGGTTTGGCAGTACCAATGTTCAGTTCACGAAAGAATTGGCGGGAATCGGCAGAAATTATTTCTGTATCCAAATCAAGTCCCAATTTCACTGATAAAGCTGTTTTTCCAACAGCTGTCGGACCTGCAATTACGATAAGCTTTTTCTTTCCGGTATTCGTCATTACAGAAGGATTAGTGACTTTTTTTCTATAATTTATGCGTCAAACTGCTTAGGCTTCGTCACTTTAACAAATCCTTGCGTATTTATTTTTAAATCTTTTCTTTTCAATTCACATTCTAAACGTAAACAACTATGTTGAAAAAATTATTACTATTTGCCTGGATCGGAGTGGCGGTTCTAGCAGTTAGCAGTTGCGAAGGTCCTGAAGGCCCTGCCGGTCCGAAAGGAGATACTGGCGCAGCCGGCCCGGCGGGTCCAGCTGGTCCTGCCGGTGAAGATGGAACTGGCGGCGGCGGAGCAGTTATATTTTCGCTTGGAGAAATTGAATCAACTGAGGATGGTGGACTAGTGGGCCAGATCGGTCTAGACAGTTTATCAGCAGACGAGATCGATGTTTATGAAAGCGCCGTCGTAATGGTATATGTAAAGGCACAAGGCGTTTGGTGGCCTCTCCCTGGTACAGTAAGTTTTGGTCAGGGTAAGGTGAATAACTTCACTTTTGTGCATGGAATAGACAAGTCTACCTTTTTCGTAGATATCATTAACCTGGGATGGTCTGAAGATGTAGAAGAAGCGCCTATGAGAACATTCGAGGATATAAGATTGATCTTCGTACCAGGTGAGTTGTTGAGAACTTCTGCCGAAGTAAATTGGAAAGATTATAACGAAGCAGTTAAGGCGCTTGGTTTTTCAGAAAGCAGCATTGAGCTTGGTAAAAAGCTGAAATTGTTACGGAAGTAGTATTTACAAAAAGGCTATAAAGCAAAGAGCACCTCATCTGAGGTGCTCTTTGCTTTATAGCCTTTTAATTAGCAGATCTTAATATTCCCAAAGACCGTGTTCCAGCTCCATTAACTCCTGTTCGTAGTTAAGAGATTTGATCAACGCTTCTTTTTCGCCATTATAGATATCTAAAAACGCTTTATCGTTTGCATTTGAGAACTTGGTGATCCTTCCGTAGAATAAGCGAAGATCGAATGCATCAGCCAGGTTCTTGTTCTGCGCTGTATTATGCGTGTTGTACCAGATATATTTCTTAGGATCGCTTCTGAACAATCTTTCAACGTCTTTGTAGCGGAAAGAAGCAACTGGAATTTCTAAGCCAGTAGCAGTTTGTTCAGCAGGCAGGATAATCGTAAGTGTCTGGATATCATTGTAAAGTCTTGATCTCTTCTTGTCAAAAGTCCAGTCTTCTTTGATCTCCAGAATGCTAAGCTGCTCAGGGAAATACTCTTCCTCAGTTGCTGCTACCTGCGTGTCAAAAGAGGTAGAATCCGGCTTAGGTTGCTCAACTACCGGCGGCTCTTCTTTGGCTACCTGCGTGTTTTTAGCACCCTTTTTGCTTGATTTCTTCTTTGGAGGCCCCCAACCGTCATCTACGGGCTCAGCTTCCTTCTTCGCAGCAGAACCCCAGCCATCGTCGGCAGGCTGCGCTTGTTTGGCAGGTTCAGCTGCTGGCTTCGCACCCCAGCCATCATCTGTTTTAGCGGGAGCACCGAATCCTGCGGCAATCTCTTCTGCAGACAATCCTGCAGTTTGATTAGGGATCAGGATACGTTTATGAAGTTCGTCACCCGTAATCTTTGTTGCGCAGGAATCATTTGTATATGCATCAATCAGTCCCGCTTTCGCAGCATCCAATAAATAACGTGTAATCTCATTGTTTTTTGAGAACATGGAAATGTTCTGTTTTTCTTTAAGATCCACCCTTCTCCAAAGCGTCCTTTTCATCATCACATCTCCATCTGCAATAGGACGTGACGAGAAAACATTAGCAGTCGAATCCTCTTTCTCCTGTGCGAATGCAGACCCTGAAATCAGGGACAAGGATAATAAAGACCATGCAATTGTTTTTCCATTCATTCTTCTCATATCGTGCATAAGTTGTATTGTCCAATCAACGACTAAAATGATGTCTTAGTATAAAGTAACCTGGCGAGTTTGGGTTCCCATTTCGACCTCGCTGATTGCTCCTTTGAAGTTCTGGCGCTCTACTTTGAGAATTGAAATAACGTACCGGTCGCCTGGCTGAGCCTGCTGAGCAAGTGAAGAGATAGAACCACCTGATCCTGAAAGTGTAACGCCATTGATACGACGCGATCCTCTTGCAAGAGATACCTCAATTTGAGACACTCGGAAACGCGCATCTTCGGGCGAGAAGTTCTTGAAGCTTTCGTCAGGAATAGCCACTACCTGAATGCTCCTCGCGCCTGTAGCTGCTGCACCTTTTCTCTCATCAAATGGTGCACCGTTAACCCGTACTTCCAGTGATGGTTTTGGAACTCTGTTTACTCTGAAAGGCTCCGATCCAAGTACATTGCCTGCATTGCTGACAGTGATGTTCAACTGAGCCCTGTTAGGAACAATGGTAAACTTGCCTTTCTGCCCGCTTGGGATAATTTCTCCGCCGTCCGTCGAGAAGCTAGGCGCCCAAAGCGCACCCAATGCAGGACTTTGAATGCTCAGCTTGTTCGCACAACCAAAGTACAATGGAGGCAGTGTTCCTGTTTCGATCTGGTAAGTTGGCTTTACCACGAAATACTCCTGGTTCATGGTATATGTAGTATCTCTTCCCGAAGGGGTAGGAATGGTAATCCTAGCCTGAAGTTCACGTTTCGCTAGTCCTTCCGCATTGTATCCGCCACCTTGTGCAGTGAATTCGATTAAACCAATCCCATTCTCAACTTTCACGGGAGATCCGTTCAAGCTCATTCTTGGAGTGATTCCGCTTGCAGAAGCAGCGATAAACATTTGCCCTTTGAATTTGGTACCTGCAACAACGGTCTTCGCATCTGCACTTACCATAGCCAGTACCCGGTCAAACTTGATGTCGGCAGCACCTACTTTACTGGCCAGAAAATTCAAAACCTCGCCTTCCATTCTGCGGATATCCGTCTGCTTCTGGCTTAATACTGCAAGAGCAGCTGCAACCGGAGTTTGTGCAAAGTTCAGTTCTGCAAAATCCTTGTTACGTTGTTCTTTGTTGCCTTTTGCCACAGGATCCTGGTTTCCGTCCAATGCAAGAGGTTGAAATTTGTTAGGTGTAAGTTGGTTCAATTGCGCAGTAAAGCTGTTGAGGCTTTTTTGCAGCTGGTATGCTTTTCCATTTTTAGCACCTCCCACCATCAATTCAGCCACTTTGCCTTCTTCCTGCGGATTTTTAATTCCGCCCTCCTCATTCAAGCCACCACCAGCGCTGGTGATGATTTCCTGCTTTAATGTATTAATTGAATTTGTAATCTCGGATGTGTATTGACGAACCTGGTCTGCTTCCTTTAAAACGGCAAGATCTGCCGAGCGGTTTCCTGCTTTTTCGACAGCCGCCTTTATCTTAAGTACTGTTTCCTGGTTGATTTTATTGGCTGCGCCTGAGGACAGTTCCAAAGAATTGTTCAAGAGAATGAATTTTTCTATAATGGCTGAACTTACCTGCAATGCGAGCATCGCTGTAAGTACCAGATACATCATTCCAATCATCTTTTGACGGGGTGTTTCTTTTCCACCTGCCATATTATTCAGTAATCGGTTTCAGTGATTAAATAATTTTAGGGAGACAAGCTTCTGCAAATTGCAACCTGCAAAAGCTTGTCAGAGGGTTTTATGCGTTTCCGCCACGCATTGCGGTAAGCATGTTGCCATAAATGCCGTTCAAAGAAGAAATGTTGGTTGTAAGCTTCGACATTTCACTTTTGAATACCTGTGATTCTTTGGTCGCATCTGCCATATTCTCCATTGCAGCAGTAAGGTTACCATAGAATGCATTCATCGCTTTCAGGTGTTTTGTAGTATCCTGAAGTTCAAGCTCATAAACTGCGTTCAATGCGCCCATATTCTTGGTAATCTGCTGGAACTGCTCGCGGTATGACTGCGCATCTTTCGTAGCATCTGCCATAGAAGTCATTGCATTGATAGCAACTCCATAAGATTTGTTCATATCGCTGATCGCTGTTGACGCAGTTTTTACATTTCTTGCGTAATCATTGGTAGCAACAGTTGCATCCGTCAGGTCAGTGATTTTACCAACAGTTTCAGAAAGGTTTCTGAATCCTTTTCCTAAACTGTCAAATACTTCTGGTGAAAGCTTAGCATTGTCAAGCATATTATCAAGCTTAGCAGTAATGTTGCTGCTTTGAGTTGTTGTACCGCGGGTAATTGCAGGGCCGTTGTAATCGTCAGCAAGCTCAGGATATACTCTTGTCCAATCCGGATCTCTGTCGGTAGACTGAGTCAATGTTTGCAATGCGTAAAGTAAAAAGATGATTACCTCAGTACCCAAACCGATAGTAAGCATCTCGCTTCCTCCGTCCCAGTGCTGAATTTTAAATAAAGCTCCTAAAATCACGACGGCAGCACCGGCGCTGTATATTGTTGGTACCAGTTTATCCCAAACAAAACTAGGTCCGCTATTCTTAGCCATACGAATCAAAAATGGTTACAGTGAATAAATTGAAATAAATACTATGAGTTCGAGGGGATCGAAAAAAAGAAGCAGGGTGTAAAACTCTGCTTCTCTGAAATATTAATGTTACAATTAGCGACGTCTGGCACGGGCACCTCCACGGTCGTTAACATTATCCATCACGCAGCGGAAGCCGATGAAAGCGCGACGTTCAGTTTCATATTCAAAAGTTCTTGTTCCTGTTTGCAGATAATAAGCGATGTCTTTCCACGATCCGCCTTTTACTACTTTACGGGGCTCATCAGGATTGTCATATTCTGGGTTCATATCCCAAACGATTGCAGTAGCATTGTCAGTATATGCGTCGGAAGTCCATTCAGCCACGTTACCCGCCATATTATAAAGACCGAAATCGTTAGGATTATACGCGTTTGCAGGACCTGTATATGGGTAACCGTCGGCGTCGTAGTTTCCTCTTTGTGGTTTGAAGTTAGCTAAGAAGCATCCTTTTGCATTCATTGTATAAGGGTTACCCCATGGATACTTCGCAACAGCACGTCCGCCTCTTGCCGCCCATTCCCATTCTGCTTCTGAAGGGAGACGGAATCCTGTAGAGTTAAACTGACCTTCTTTGTTCTGAAAATCGTGCAGAAGGTTGGTGCGCCACTTAGAAAAATATTGTGCCGCCAGCCAGCTCACACCAACAACAGGGTAAGTGTCAAATCCCGGGTGCTGGTAGTAATATTCAACAAATGGATCTCCGTTTGAATAAGCAAAATCTTTCTTCCAGACTGTTGTATCAGGGTAATACTTAGACATGATTTCTTCTTCGCCCAAGACAGATACAGAGTCAACAAGGAGTGCATTCACGAACTGACGGTATTCATTGTTAGTGATTTCAGTATCATCCATGAAGAATGAGCTGATTGTCACACGACGGTTCATGTTGTTCATGGATGAAGCAATATCTTCATCTGCCTGGCCCATTACGAACGAACCCGATGGGATTACCACCATTCCAGCAGGAGTAGTCTGTTTGAAGCCCTTTCTGGCAGTTGCAGTAATTTCTCCGTTTGATATACCGCTTTCTTCTTTTCCTCCCTTGCCAAATTTACTCTTGATAAATCCGCAACTCTGCATGAGCATAAGAGCGGCTATCAAAAGCAGACTTTTGACTCCATCCCGATAGAACACTTTCACATTCATAGTGGTTTTGTAAAATTTTAGATAATAAAATGCTAGCCTAAAAACGATTATTGGTTCTGTATAGTATAATTGAAAAAGACAAAAAACTAATCTGCTCCGGGCTGATCCTGTGCGTGCCAAAGAGAAATAAATGTGCTCCCAAAGCTGCTGAATCGAGACTTACCGACTTAACGTAAAGAAAAACAGAATTGGTATAAGAGTCGATAATTTTACAAATATAAATTAAAGTTTAACAAACTGCCTTAGAGAAAGTAGTTACAGGTTTGTAAAAAACCAAGATAAATATGTCTATGTTGGTATTTTAGTGCTAATAAATTGAATATTACAAATTTTCACGTAGCGGTCAGAATCTGAATCGCGGTGTTCTGATGATCGTCTTCTTGCCAAATTTTGGAGAAGGTAATGCATAGGACAACATCACTTCAAAAGAGGAAGGTGACTTGGTGCGGTCACCGCCTAATACCAGATCATACGCTCCTGACAATCTAAGCGATTGATCTGGGAGCAGATAAATTCCTCCCATTAATATAAAGTAAGTATCCTGCTGCCGGTAGGTACCGCCAATCCAATAACGCTTATTGTAAGTCACAGTAGCCCCACCTTCAACAGAAACCGTGCTGATGTCTGATTTTACAAGTACAATAGGTTGTATATCGAGCAGATAACCCAGCTCAATATTTACACCCGCATTAAAGTATAAAGTACGGGGCAGGGGATTAGTGCCTGTATCCGACCCTAGCTGGTATTTTGGTTTAAGGAGGTGGTTTAAAGATACTCCTGCGTAGAATGCATCAGCTTCATAGCGTACACCTACTGCTAAATCAGGGTTTATTTCCGAAATCACACCCGTTTGAATCAACGGATCGTCAGCGTCTCTGGCGCGCAGCTTTCCATAATCTATTGCCTGGCGGAAAAGTCCTGCACTCGCGCCTACCTGAAAATTACCACCACCCAGTGGAATGCGGTAAGCAGCAGATAATTTGAAGTCCTGATCTGTTCTTGGTCCGCTACGATCGTTCAGCGCGTAAAATCCGATTCCGAAATTCTTGATCGGCATACTGAATGAGAATAGCTGCGTCGACAATGCGCCGCCTTCGTCCGTCAGGTTTGTTCCCTGGTAACCTGCATATTGTGTCCGGTGTGTAAGCTGAAACTTGGTAAGACCATCCGCACCCGCAGCTGCCGGATTGAGATAAAGCTGGTTCAAAGAAAACAAACTAAACTGAGCGTCTTTCTGAGCAACAGCAGCAAAGGGAAGCAAAAATAAAATAGCAAGTAACCGGTTATTTTTATTACTCCTTATAGTAAACTTCAAAGTCATACTTTTGGGTTTGTTTAGGGAATCAACCGAAGGTTTTCAGTTTTGATTTATAACGCATATTGCTTAAAAAAATTGATATAAACACAAAAAAGCCCGGGAAATTTTCCAGGGCTTTTTTGTTGAATTTTAAGCTTATATGCCGTTTGCCTGCCTGATATAAAGGTCAAGCGCGCCTGTCATTGAAGGCGCGTTTGGCAACGGCGCCTGGATGTCAAGTATGAGGCCCGCATCTTCCACAGCCTTCGCAGTTGTAGGGCCGAAAGCTGCTATGCGGGTATAGTTTTGTTTAAAGTCAGGGAAGTTATCAAACAGGGACTTGATACCTGACGGACTGAAAAATGCAATGATATCGTAGTATACGTCTTCCAGATCAGAAAGGTCAGAAGAGACAGTCTGATACATAGTAGCCTCCTGAAAGTGGAATTCTTCGGTATCTGCAAATTCCGGAATATCGCTTTTTCTTACGTCAGAGCATGGATAAAGGAACCTCTCTTTCTTATGTTTCCGCATCAGTTCGATCAGCTCAGCGGCTGTTTTCGTGCCTGTAAAGATCTTTCTTTTGCGGATTACAATGTACTTCTGGAGGTAATTGGCGGTTTGCTCAGAGATGCAGAAGTACTTCATTGTTGCGGGTACCTCAATGCGACCTTCATTGCAAATCCTGAAAAAGTGATCAATGGCATTGCGGCTTGTGAAAATGACCGCTGTGTGATCCAGGATGTTAACCTTTTGCTTGCGAAAGTCTTTGTAAGAAACCCCGTCAATCTGAATGAAAGGCCGGAAATCAACTTTGATATTATACTTTCGGGCTAATTCGTAATAGGGTGAATTTTCGTCGGCGGGTCTGGATTGACTTACTAGCAGGC
>NZ_JBHYGF010000588.1:0-20020 GCF_051859145.1 Dyadobacter sp. | reverse complement strand
AATGAAGGCAGATTAGATGAAGAAGTAAACATTTCACAAACGTGTCCACTTTTTTCAGGACAAGACACCCTTTCCCCCATCCTCCCTTTCCCCCATCCTCCCTTTCCTCCCTTTATTCCCTTTCCTTCCTGGAACGATTATTGATCTTGATTAGAATGAAAGTCTTAATTAGGACTATTCAAGCAATCAAACACATACTCATTCCATCAAATGCTTGACGATCAAGGAAGTACCCCGAAAATTAACAATTCAAAAAATGTATTAAGCCGCAGGCGATTTTTTCGCCATTCTGGGGCGGCGCTTTTGGCTACCACCTTCCTGACCTCCTGTGAAGGGCTGCTCGACGACATTCTCCCCAAGAAAAATGGGTCGGAAAATGGCGGGTCTGGTGATGAAGAATCAGGGCCAAAAAGAGACCAGACACTCGCATTCTTTGGCGACAGTCTCACGGTAGGAGCGGGGGGAAGTACCCCGTACGGAAATTTAGTAGGTGCTGCATTTCCCGGCAGACCAGTAGTCAGCGACGGGATCGTAGGTCAGATCGCCATGTCGATCGCGATCAGGCAAGGCGGTACTCCGCTGAAAATTTCTGTGGAGGGCGGTAAGTTCGATGGGGCCAAGGAGATCAAGGTCACTAAACTGAACAACGAGTTTCTATCCACCCCGATCAACTACACGACTTATAGCCGGACAGGATCTGTTGTAGGTGTAAAATGCACGATCACGCGAAAAGCGAATGATAGTGGAGAAATCTATACCATCAAGCCCGATGCAGAGAGCACCCTTGCTATTCCCGAGGACTCGATTTTCGAGCTGGACGATGCGCTTCGTCTGAAAACAGCTACGCAGATCTTGTGGTATGGCCGCAATAACATTACCAAGGGAACTGCGCAGGAGGAAATATTGAAGGCGCTGGACGATTCCATTGCTTTCATTGAAGATCCTAAAAGGTACCTGGTTGTGGGAATGCTGCAGGCTCGGCCGGAAAACAAAGGAACGGACCGTTACAACCAGGTGATCGCAATCAATGACGAGCTGGAAAGCCGCTACGGAAACAAATACGTGCCCATGACGCCACCGACCGCCGAGGAAATGGCGGCGATCAACTACACACCTACCGAGCAGGACCGGTTCGATATCGAGAACATGAACTTCCCGACAGGAATGCGCCCGGACGATCGTACAGATGAAATCCACATCAATGACAAAGGATATCAGATTGTAGCAAACCGGGTAATTGCCAAGTTGAAGGAATTGAAATATTGATAATTAATTTGAGTTAAATATTTAAATGCGGACTGTCGTAAGGCAGTCCGCATTTAAATTTTAATTACAATTGAATTACCCGCTCTATTTTGATCTGTTCGAGAAAATGCTCGTCGTGAGATACCGCCAGTATTGTTCCCTGATATTCATTCATTGCGGCTGTCAGTATTTCCAGATTTTGTAAATCGAGGTTGTTGGTTGGCTCGTCCAGTATGATCATATCCGGTGACTGGCTGATAATAGAAACCGAACAAAGCATCAATCTCATTTTTTCACCTCCGCTTAATGCAGAGCAGGGTTTGTCCCAGAATTCCCTGGTAAGGAGGAAGCGGTTCAGCCTGATCTTCACCTCATGTTCCTTCAAAAACCCGTCATTGAATTGCTGCACCTGATCAAATACAGAAAGCTCATTTTTTATCAATGAATATTCCTGATCAATGTAAATGGATTTAAAATCAGCGCGCTCTACTTTTCCAGTTTCGGCTGTTAACTGACCTAAAATCAATCTTATTAATGTCGTTTTTCCCGACCCGTTATATCCCTTTAAAGCAATGCGTTCCCCGCTGGTTATTTGGAGATTAACCGGTAATTTCCATAAGGGTTCCTGAGCAAACCGGAAGTTAATTTGATGTGCATTTACCAGCAATTTCCCATTGTGCAAAGCAGAATGATCCAGGTCCAATTTCATCTTGTCAATTCCAGGTAAATCGCGGCGTAATGCGGACAACTCCTGTGAAATGGCGCCTACTTTCTCCGCATGAATTCCTTTGATCTTCGAGGTGCTTTTCTCCGCATTGTTTTTCAGTGTGTTCATCATGATCGTAGGCAAGCCTGCTTTTTCCTGCTTCTTTTTACCTCGGGCATCCAGTTTTTGCTGGCGTTCCAAAGTTTCCTTTTCGATCTCTTTTGCCTTGCGGAGCGCTTTTTCCCTGCTTTTTAAATCCTGTGCAAGCGCTTCGTGCTCAACCGTCTTTTGTTGCAGGTAAAAGTCGAAGTTGCCGCCATAAGTGCTGATACCTTTTTTTGTCAGCTCATAAATAGTTTCTACCAGGCTGAGCAGCATTCGGTCGTGACTTGCGATCAGCATCGTTTCTGTATGCATCTGAACAAATTCATAAAGCAATTTTCTGCCTGCTGCGTCCAGGTGATTGCTGGGTTCGTCAAGCAGGATGATGTCTGGATTGTGGATCCGTATGCCAGCAAGTAACACCTTCGTTTTCTCCCCGCCGCTTAACGCTCCGAGTTTTTGGGAGAGATCAAATTCAGGTAGTTTCCATGATTCAAATGCTTCGCGGCAACGTTCTTCAATGGTCCAGTCGTCGCCAAGCAAAGTCAGGTTTTCTTCACTGACATTTCCGTTGAGGATCTGATGCAACGCATTCACTTTTTCATCAATACCCAGTGCTTTGGCGATGGATTGATCATTAAACTGACCGAAAAGCTGGGGTATATAATAGGGTACGGAACCATATTTTACATGACCGGATTTCGGCAGTATTTTGCCTGCAAGTATTTGAATCAATGTTGATTTTCCTGCCCCATTATTTCCGATTAATGCAGCCTTTTGGTGCGGATGAATGGTGAGATTGATGTCCTGAAACAACATATCTCTATTAGGATGCGCGTACGCAACCTCTTGAATAAAAAGCATAATTTCTTTCGATTGAAGTATATAATAGCAGCTGAAAATGTAAAGCTGCATTGATTATTAGTGAAAGAAATTTGCTCTTACATGAAATGGGAATTGGATTTTTGAATTGCAAAAATAAAAAACTCCATCTCATTTCTGAAATGGAGCTACGAATATTTCCAATCTGATCAGGTTAAAATGCTTGTTGGTGCGAAACTTGTTGCTGAGTTACCAGCCAGTTTTGAATGTAACCTGCTACTTCTTCCCAGCCTGGTTCCCCGCAAATGAAGTGCGAGCGGTTTTCAAATTCCATGAAAGACATTTCCGTCACCGCGTCCGTGTAAGCCTTGCTGTTTTTTTCCACCAGCTCGGTAGGTACAATCTGATCTTCCTTGGCACTGATAAACAGCATAGGTACCTGCGGCATATCGAGGTCAATGTGTCCATTTGAACCGAGGCAACCTCTTAGTACATTCCGGCTGTCGTGAACAGCAGTTTCTTCAAATGTCCGGCGCGCCGAGGCTTCATCCAGTGTGTTGCAAAAAGCTTCATGGAAGCTCTCCGGTGTTTGTTTGAAAGGCTCGTCGCCTTTAAACGGGTTGGTTATCGCAGCTACGTTTTTGAAAAATGGCCAGTCCAGCGTCATCATCATATTTGGCGCAACTGTGCAAATCGGCACGCCCAGACTTGCCAGGTTTTTGCTGACGAAGATTTGTGTGAGCAGGCCACCAACAGAGTGTCCGATGATGATGGGCTTGTCTGCTACTTCCGGATTGTTTCCGCCGGCTGCAATCACGGCCGCTTCCATGGCTTCAATCACATCCTCAAGCATCAGGTCACCAAGTGTTGCGGGCGGATTGTCGCGCAGGCTTTTAGGATCACCGGCGTGATCGGGCCAGGACGGAGCTGAACATTCGTAGCCCAGATTTGTAAAATGATTAACCCATTTATCCCAGCTTTTTGAAGTCTGGAACATACCGTGAATGAAAACGATTTTCTTTGACATGGTTTGTTGTGTTGATGAAAGATATCCACCTGAATGGCGGCTATCAACCATCATGAAAATACGTGCCACAATGCCGTTTTACCTCTAACTTACTTACAACCAGCAGGGGTATTTTATTCGTCGGCAATTTCGATCCAGGTAGGAGCGTGGTCACTCGACTTTTCCCAGCCCCTCACATCCTTGTCCACACCTGCCGAAACCAGCCTGTCTTTTAAGTGCGGACTCAGGAGAAAGTGATCGATCCGTAAGCCCGCATTGCGGGTGAATGCATTGCGGAAGTAATCCCAGAAGGTATAAATTTTTTCATCCGGGTAAAGCGTGCGCAATGCGTCGGTCCAGCCCTGGTCAACAAGCGTTTTGTAAGCGGCGCGTGTTTCCGGCCTGAAAAGTGCGTCATCTAACCAGCGCTCTGGTTTGTAAACGTCCAAATCCGTGGGCATTACATTGTAATCGCCTGCCAGGATTACGGGTACATCGTGCGCGAGCAGCTCTGCTGCGTGTTCAATGAAGTGATTAAACCAGCGTAGTTTATAGTCAAACTTGGGACCGGGTGCGGGATTTCCGTTTGGTAAATAAAGGCAGCCAATCAGCATATTGTTGATGATCGCTTCCAGGTACCTGCTGTGCGTGTCTTCTTCCTCACCCGGTAACTGGCGGCGCACTTCCTGTATTTCAAATCCGCGAGCCAGAATGGCCACGCCATTCCAGCTTTTCTGTCCGTGCCAGATCGCATTGTAGCCCGCGTCCAGGATCGCCTTCTCGGGGAATTTCTCCTGAGGCGCTTTGAGCTCCTGCAGACAGACGATATCCGGTGCCTGCTCTTCCAGCCAGCGCAGCAGCACCGGCAGCCGGCCATTTACGCCATTTACATTGTAGGTCGCTATCTTCATTGTTTCTGATCAGCTTTTAGAGTCGTCATCCACAAAAATCAAGCCTTCCCGAAATCCGCATTATTTAAGCTCCTGGCAAAAGGCGAGCAGTCTGGTAAGGTCTTCTTCCTGTGTAAAGTTCACGGGATTATCTTTCAGGTATTGCGTGATTTCAATTTTGTATTTCGGGAAAAGCCTGCTGATGCTGTTCTTGCCGGGGATCAGGAAACGATCATTCGGGTCCATAAAAAAATAGAGCGTGCGGTGACCGAAAATGGCTTCGGTATCCATCTTCAATTTCCTAGCGCCGGGCGCTGCTTCGTTCGAGTAGGAATTGTAAGTCGTAACTGAAGAGGCGGTGTAGGAAATGCCGTAAGGTCCGCCCTTTTCATTGCCAATGCGGCCTAGCACGTGCTTTTTCGCCAGCTTGATAGCTCCGAATGCAGAAACCATTTCGCAGAAGCCGTACTGTTTGTCATTATAAAAGATCTTTCCCTGCACATCGGCCACCTTCACCAGCTTCTGATCCAGGAGTTCCAGGGTATCTTTTTGATTGTTTAGAAACAACAGGTTTCCTCCCAGATAGGTATAGTTGAGCAGTGCCTCTTCGGTGCGTCCGCCGTAGAAGAGGATCTTGCCGCGCTCGAATGAAGGAAACTGGTACTGCTCGGCAACCGGAATCACCTTGCTGGGGTAATCTCCGGCTTTCACCTTGAATGTTTTCATCGTTTGCCCGTGCACAGCCGACGCAAGCGGGGCAAGCAAAGTAAGCAGGTATATTGTTGTGCGGCGGTTGATCATTTGTGTTGGGTTAAATGTAGTTGAATGGCCCAGGTTGCATGCTCACTGAATGAACACTGATGCGACCGGCAGCTCGTCGGCATGTGCAAAGGCGGTTTTGTATCGATCTTCGAGGCTGTTGAGCTCTTTGGTTTTTCCCTGCGCTTTCAGGCTCTCGTGCAAGCCTTTCAGCGACCAGCCGTTTCCGGGATTTTTAACGAGATCTTCCCGGTACACCTGCTCGGCCTGCGCCGCTTTTCCTGCTTTTAGCAGGTATCTCCCCAGAAACTGCCGGCTAGGGATCGGCCAGTCTTTGGGTTCTGTATAAATCAGGTTGTCTTCCAGCTTCACCGCTGCTTCCAGGGAGGCAAGTGCGCGTGTTTGGTCTTTTTGTTCAAACAGCAACGCGCCTGTTAGTATCCGTTCAGCGATGCGGGCTACTTCCACCGGTGAATTGAACGGAATACGCCGCTTTGTCAATGTGACGTCGTTGATATTAGCTTTAATCACTGCGAGCTGATCAGCAACAGCGTCTGCTTTTCCGGTTTGGGTAAATGCGATTCCCTTCGCGAAAGCATTGAGTATGGTCGAATACTTCCATTGCGGATCAATGCGGGTGGTGTCGCTCAGGATCTGGTCCCACTTGCCCATTCTTACCATCGCCATTTGCGGGAGCATGTACAGGTATTGATCGTAGGTGCCTTCGTAAGACGGAGCAACAGTCTTGCGCAGGCGCTGGGCATAGCGGGCGGCGTCTTTGTACATGCCGCCCGTGAGTGCGCAATAGGTTTGTACCGCAAAATAATGCGCAGAGTGTTTGTTGAGTGACAGGTTTTTAGCGAGCGCATCGTAGTATAGCAGATTGTCATCTGCCACATTGTTTACCTCCACACCTTTGTAATACAAACCGTTGCGTTCGTACTCGTGACTCGCCATGTGCACCATGTGCGCTACACCCGGGGCTACATTGCGAAGCGTTTCGGCGCTTGCCAGCGCAACTTCCGGCTTTCGGGAAGCTTCGGTAAGGTGAATGTGGTAATGCAGGGCAGCGGGATGTTTCGGGCTTTCTTTGAGCACCTGCTCGCACAGACGGATCAGCTCGGGCGTCCACGATTTGGCGCTTCCGTCTTTGTTCCAGAAGTCCCAGGCGTGGATGAGCATCATCGCGTCTATGTACAGGATTTTAAATTCCTTCTCACGCGGATTTTGTGAGACAAGCGCCTTCAGACTTTTTGCATAAGCCAGGTTCAGTTCTTGTCTGCGCGAATCGTCAGCACCTTCCGAGTAGCGCGTGTTCATGCTTTTGATGAGAGCCTGCCCGACAGAGTTTGCATTATTTGCCGCCGCATTCATGCTGGCAAGTACCTCCGAAAGCTCCGCCGGTTTGGTGTAGCTATGTGCCGCATTATAGTAAGGTCCCATTGCCAGCGCCTGTCCCCAGTAAGCCATCGCATTCGCCGGATCCAGCCGCGCCGATTCCTGGAAAGAAGCTACTGCCTCTTTGAAGTGGTAACCATAATATAAGTTGAGCCCCTGGTCAAAGAAAAACTGGGCACTGTCAATTGCAGTTGTAGTGGGAAAAGAGTAGTCTCCCCAGCCAGGCATAGCGCCGATATACTTCCCGGCTGCATTCAAGCCAGCAGGACCGGAATACACGGGGCCGCATACTGCAATCGACTTACTATCAACGTTATATCGTGTTTCGGCTGGCGCGAAGTACATGTAAGCCGCAGCTCCGGCGACGGTTGCGCTCAATGCAGTTGTAAGTAAAAGAGTCTTCATGATCATTCTTTTTTGTCCGCCAAAAACAGCCTTTGCAGCAGGCAGAAAAGTTTATCTGGAAATATAATTAATAAACAGGCACATTCCGCTTTTAACGATTGCAGATACATTTATCAGTTTTGTTGAAACGCTTACTTTTTTACCCAAATACCTTTTAGTTACCAACGACTTCCAGAATTTACCTTCACGTTAATTAAGTGTACATAGTGCAGCTATTTTCAATTATTGCTTTTCATGTACAACCGGGGTTATCAGTATGATCAGCCAAGATTTCAAGGCACTATTTGACGCCAGTCCGGTTCCGTCCCTGGTGATGGAAGCCGATGCGCCTGTGTTTACGATTGTGGAGGTAAACAGAACATTTATGTCGCTGAGCGGCATGAGCAGGGAAGAGCTGGTAGGCAGGACCTTTTATGAAGCTTTTGTGGACGTACTCTCCGGGGCCGTGGGCGCGTCCCTTGCTGTGTTGGAGGAGGTAGCTGCGACCGGAAAGCCAGGTATGACTCCTGTGATGCGGTACGTTTCCCAACCCGACGAAGATGGACGAGTCCCGGAAGAATTTTATCAATCCACTTGTGCGGCAGTCTTTGGTGAAAATGGAGAGGTGAAATATATCCTGAAATCAGTGATCGATGTGACTGTAGATGCAGGTAGTCTGCACAATCGCGGGCTTGTGTTGGATATCGGTGAGACCCGGCGACTGGAACAGGTGGAGCACCTGGAAAGAACGGTGCTCGAAATCAATGCGGGAAAGAACTCGCAGCTGAGCGAAATTCTTACACATTATGTGACCGGGATTGAGCGGAGTTTTCCTGATATGACTTGTTCGATCATGGGTATCCGCAATCATGCGCTGCACAACTGGGCATCGCCGTCGCTGCCACCAGAGTACATTCAGTCGATAGAAAATATAAAGATCAGTGCGAAAGCCGGTTCCTGCGGTACTGCTGCTTTTACCAAAAAAATGATCGTGGTGAAGGATATTGCCACAGATCCGGTGTGGGAAGAACATAAGGAGCTCGCCCTCAAACACCACCTGCTTGCCTGCTGGTCTCACCCGATTATCCTCTCCGATGATACCGTTATCGCTACTTTCGCTGTGTACTACCGCAAGATCAAAGCGCCGAATGAGGAGGAGCTCAAATTTGTGGCCAAAGCGGTAGCATTACTGACCGTAATTCTCGAAAATCGTCGCAACCTGGATTTGATTGCAGAAAATGCGATGCTGATTTCGCAGGGGCAGGAGCTGGCGCGTTTTGGTACCTGGCAATGGGATATTGAATCCAATGTAGTAAGCTGGTCGGATACTTTGTACGCCATTTACGGTGTTGAAAGGGGAACTTATAAGCCGAGTTTCGAAGGGTACCTCGCGATGGTGCACCCGGCGGACAGGGACAGGGTGCGCGCCGGTCTTGAATACGCTATGGAAAACAGGACTGACATTGAATTCGAGGAACGTATTATCCATGCTTCCGGTGAGGTGAAGTACCTGAAAACATGGAGCAGGTCAAAGATGGATGATACCGGTCGGGCCGTTAAAATGATTGGCGCCTGCCTTGATATTACCCATAGCATGAAAATACAGGAAGAATTGCGCGCCAGCGAGTCGAGGCTGCGCAGCCTGGTAGATGCTCAGACTAATTACGTGATCCGGACAGATTTGTCGGGAAATTATACTTATTACAACACCAGGTTCCAGGAGGATTTCAGGTGGTTTTATAATCATGAGGATTTCCTGGGATTCAATTCGCTGATGGTCGTGATGCAGTACCATCGGATGAGCGTAGTGGATGTGGTGAATAAATGCCTGCTCGAACCTGGTAAGATTGTTTCGTTAGAGCTGGATTACGTGCAGCAAAGCGACAAGCCGCGGTCGGTATACTGGCATTTTATTGCATTAACAGATTCTGTGAACAAGCCGGTGGAAATACAATGCATAGGTATCGACGTATCTGAACGAAAACAGGCTATTGACGAGCTGCGAAGAAGCAACCAGCGCTACGAGTTGCTCAATATGGCCACAAACGATGCGATTTACGATTGGGACCTGCTGACAGATCACATTGAATGGGGCGCTGGATTTTTCAGATTGTTCGGCTTCGATCTGATTGAAGAAGATGGCGTAGAGGAGTGGCTGCGGCATTTGCACCCGGAAGACCGCGCCGCAGTGGAACAAAGCCTGAACTTGCTCCTTGCTGACCGGGGCCAGAGATGGAGCGCCGAATACCGTTTCAGGCGCGCCGATGGTACTTACGCATTCGTAGAAGAAATCGGCTATATTACCCGCAACCAGCAAGGCAAAGCGGTGCGGATGATCGGCGTAATGCGGGACGTTTCCCGGCAGAAAGAGGAGGAATATGAGCTGAAATTGCTCGGTCTGTAATCACCAATACAAGTGACGCCGTGCTGATCGCCAAATCGGATCCGCAGAATGTAACGGGACTGCAGATATTGTATGTCAATGCAGCATTTACAAAGCTCACCGGCTACACGCAGGCGGAAGTGATCGGGAAAAGTCCGTTGGTGCTGAAAGGTTTCAGATCTTCCGAAAACGAAATTGGTAAGTTGCAAAATGCGCTTTCCAATCTCGAACAACTGAAATCCGAAATCATATACTACGAGAAAGAGGATCAGGCATACATTATCAATTTGTCGTTGCATCCGGTTCTCGACGCGGCTGGGCAACTTACCCACTGGATTTCCATTGGTCGGGACGTAACTGAAAAGCGCAGGTATATCAGCGAGATCGAGGAGCGCAATCAAAAGCTGCAGCAGATTGCCTGGATGCAGTCGCACGTGATCAGAGCCCCTTTGGCGCGTTTGATGTCACTGATCGACCTGATCAAGAACTACGAGAACTCGGCCGAAGAAGTAAGCGAGCTGCTCGGTCACATACTCACGTCCGCGCATTCACTTGACGATATTATCAGGGATATCTCTTCAAAAACCAACGAGGTTTGACCTAAAATCCAAACTTGAACCCGATCGCAAGATTGAGAATGTCGCCGGGTTTCAAAAAGCCCGTATTCTGCACGTAGCTGATCAGCAGCAGATCGTAGGTGCCCAGTTCATAATATAATTCCAGCTGGCGCTTGCGCGTGCGCGGCATTACGTCGCGCCCTACTTTTCCACCTACATATAAACCGGGCCGCACAGAAGTAGCCCACCAATAGTAGCCTTTGGGATAATACTTCGGCCATTTCCAGTCAAACTGCGGGCCAAACGTGTAGCTGAGGTACATACCCAGCGAAAATGGTTTGATGTAATAGGAGTCAGGCAGCGGAATTGACCAGGGCGAGTAGGTGGTTTTGCCTGTAATGGTAATCAATGCGTCTCCTCCGAATTCTTCGGGGAGGTAGCCAAACAGGAAATCCGTTTCGAGGGTCCGGTTACTGGAAATATAACCGGGCCCGCCGGAGAGAAATCCAGTACCACCTGCAAACTGCAATTTGGCATGATCTGGCATAAACCATCGCCGGTGCGACTTCGCCAGGTTGATACTTTGTGCCGATACTGTCAGTTGTGCGCAAAGGAGGCAGAGGAGTAATACTTTTTTCATACTATTAAAATGCTATTCTATTAATATCCTGCCCGCCTTTCCATAGCTTGATCAACAAATAGCCTCTTGCTCCCATGCTCGTGGTCACTACATACCGGACGCCATCTTTGTAATATTCTCCGTCTGTAAATGAATGCTGGTGACCATATAAGCTCATGTTTACATTCGGGTTATCACGCAGCAAGCCGGCAAATTCAGGTTCCAACTTTTTATCAAAATCATTGTCGTAAGGCGGAACGTGGCCCACGACGATCATTTCCTTACCCTCGGGATTGTCGGCAAGCTGTGCCCGGAGCCACGGTACATTGGGCACGGTGCCGTCGAATGCATATTCCCGTGAGTTGGTGTTGATGAAGATGAACTTGTAGTTTCCGTAAGTGAAACTGTAATCCAGCGGGCCGAACATTTTTCTGTATGCGTCGGGTCCATTGGCGATGATATCGTGGTTGCCGATCACCGTCATATAGGGCACATTCAGGCGGGACATAATGCGGTCTACCCACTTCAATTCCTGGGCAAGACCAAAGTCGGAAATGTCGCCGGCGTGCAGAACGAACGAGATGCCTTTCTGACTGTTGGCGCTTTTGACGAAATCTTCGGACTCATCATACCAGCGCTGGGTATCTCCCATCAGGATAAAACGGAGCGTATCCTGAGGCGGGTTTGAAGGAAGGAGCGCAATGTTTTTATTGTTGAGATTGGATTGTCCGTTCAGCAGCGTAACCTGATTAGGATTATATAAAAACAGACTATCGCATGAGATAAGGCTCAGTAAAAAGAAGAGCAGTAGTGGTAAGGCAATGCGGTTCAAAGTAAAGTTGTTTGTCAGTGAGGAGTTTAAAAATGATGTTGTACAAACATTTTAAACAAACTGTTTAAACAACCTTTTAATTCCTCAAAACTGCGTTTCCTGCGAATTATTCAACTTTTTCCAGGGATGTAACTGCTTGTGCGACTTACATTTCCCCCGGTATGGTTTTTGCACTGTCCGGGTTTTTACCTCACATCATAATTTGGAAGCGATGAAAATCAGAAACATAGTAGGATCCCTCGGACTTGCATTCATTACCTTGTCGGCCTCGGCCCAGGTGGTATCCAAAGACTCTATCAACCTGCTGAAAAATCAGAAAGAAGCACTTGAACTGAGCAAGAAACTGAATGACCGCAAGCTGGAACTTGCCAAGCTCGAAAATGAGCTCCAAAGCAAGACAGAAGAAGCAGCGAAAACTGCCGAAGCTGCCCAGCGTTCCGTCGAGCAAAACCGCAAGGCTGCCGACAGACTGAGCGACGATCCGCAGGATAAGCGCGCTGCCAAGCGGGCAAGCAAAAGTGCAAGTTCAGCAAACCGGGATGCTAAAAAGGCAAGGAGAGCTGCGGATAGTCTTGAAAAATTGAAGCGGAATATTGAAGACCTGAAAAAGGATATCAGCCGCGATGAAGAGAAATTAGCATCGCTGCCGGGTACCTCGGGTATGTAATGCGAAATAAACTTGTTTGGAAAGCGGGGCAGTTCTGTCCCGCTTTTTTGTTGCCTGATCAGCTAAACAGCCGATAAACAGCTTTCAAACTCACTTTAATGCCTTCCGTTCAAGTATATGTTTCAACCGTTCTTCCTTTTTGTACAAAACTAAAATAGATTTACTAAACACTGTTTATTATATTCACGGCGTATTTCAAAGACTATGGCGATCAAGGAAAGGAAAGAGCGGGAAAAGCAGGATATGAGAAACCTGATCATTGATTCGGCAACTCAGTTGTTTTTGAAGCAAGGATATGATAAGACGTCTATCCGTATCATTGCCGAGGATATTGAGTATAGTCCCGCTACGATCTATCTGTATTTCAAGGACAAGGATGAAATTTTTTACATTATCCATGAAAATGCATTTGAAATACTGGACAAACTTTTGCGTCAGCACAACGCCATCAGCGATCCTTACGAGCGGTTGCATGAGCTGGGTAAAACTTACGTAAATTTTGCACTTGAAAACCCCGATTACTATGACCTGATGTTTGTGATGCGCGCCCCGTTGGCAGAGATCAAGCACAAGGAAAAGTGGAGTGCAGGCGAATGCGCATTTGGGTACCTGCTTGAAACGATGGCTGCGTGCATTGATCAGGGGCTGATTAAGCCGGCAGACAAGTTTGTTGCTGCCATGACCGTCTGGTCTTTTGTGCATGGACTTGTCACATTGTACATCAGGGAGCGGACCTGCATCCTCGAAATGCCCGACGAAGATGTGAAGCAAATGATGAATGCATCCCTAACGCATTTTTTAGCCCAGATGAAAACTTAAAAAAATTTACCATTCAATGAACACTGTTTAGTAAATAAACGACTCTTATTATGAACTTCAACTTTAAGGTGCCCTTGCGGCGGCTGTTACACTATGCTTTTGCCTGTTTTCTGACGATTTCTGCACATGCGCAGGAGGTGACTTTGCAGGAGTACGTAGATTATGCATTGAAAAATAACCAGGGCGTAAAGCAGCAGGGGTTTTTACTGGAAAGAAATCTGTATGCATTGAAGGAAGCGAAGGCGCTCTTTCTGCCGGAAGTAAACCTGAATGCGTCTTACCTGGATTCACGGGGCGGCCGGAAGATCAGCATTCCCATTGGCGATTTGCTGAACCCGGTTTACAACTCGCTGAATCAGCTTACCAATACTTCCGCTTTCCCGGAGGTGGAGAATGTAAGTCAGACTTTTAACCCCAACAATTATTACGATGCGCGTTTCCGGACTTCGCTGCCCATTTACAATGCTGAGATTATCTATAACTCCCGCATCAAAAAAGAGCAGATCAACTTTCAGCAGGCAGAGCTGGATGTTTATAAACGAGAGCTGGTGAAAGAAGTGAAGCTGGCTTATTATGCTTGTTTACAGGCAAATGAGTCAGTTTCTATCATGCAGAATGCAGTTTCGCTGGCGAGGGACAATCTGCGGTTTAATCAGGTTTTGGTAAAAAATGACAAGGCGATCAGGACTGTCGTAAGCCGCTCGGAAAATGAGTTGATCGGTTTGGAAGCACGTCTGGAAGATGCCAGGAATCAGGCGGTGAATGCGATTGCGTACTTCAATTTCTTGTTGAACAAGCCGCTGGATAGCCCAGTAAGTCTACCGAGACAGGAAACTCAAAGCTTGCTTCCTGACCAGGCCGCCGAGGGAAAACGCGAGGAGCTAACCAGGCTGGAAACACTTTCCAGGATCAATGCACTTTCGGTGCAGCTTGCGCGGTCGGCTGCATTGCCGAAGCTGTCTACGTTTATAGACCTGGGTTCACAAGGCGACTTCCTGCGGTTCAATAATGACACCCGCTATTATCTCTTCGGAGTTACGCTCGACTGGCGCGTGTTTGCAGCCAATCGTGTTCAGCACAGAACGAAGCAAGCCGAAATGGAGGTGAAAGCAGCCGGCGCACAACTGGATCAGGTAGAACAACAATTATTGCTGCAAACGCAAACCGCCACCAACCGGCTAGGTTCGGCAATGCAGATTTACCAGGCTTCCAAAAGCCAGACCGGTTTGTCGCAACAATATTATCATGATCAGCAAAAGCTGTATCGCGAGGGACAGCTACTATATATCGAGCTGCTCGATGCGCAGAACAGATTAATCAGCGACCAGTTGCAGCAAAGTATTTCTTATCTCAACGTACAAACCCGCGCAGCCGAGCTCGAACGCGCAAAAGCAAGCTATGTACTTCCAAACTAAATTGTTATGAAAACAACTACTCAGATTACAATACCGGGTGTTTTACTCACCTCGCTTCTTTTGCTGACAGGATGCAGCGAGGAGAAAAAGCAGGAACAATCCGACAATACCATTCCGGTGAAAATTGTCAGCCCGACTGCTCTCACCCAGGCGCAGGCGGTTGAAACTTCGGGCCTGCTGGCATCGGAAAGTGAAGCACGTTTGTCTTTCAAAACGGGCGGCATTATCAATTCCATTTCGGTGAAAGAGGGAGATAAGGTACGTCGTGGACAGGTACTTGCCACGCTGAATATTACGGAGATTCAGGCGCAGGTAAACCAGGCGGAGGAAAATTTCCTGAAAGCAAAACGCGATGCGCAGCGCGTACAGAACCTGTACCGGGACAGTGTCAATACCAAAGAACAGCTTGAAAACAGCCAGACTGCATTGGTATTGTCAGAAAAGCAGCTGGATATCGCAAGGTTCAACTTGTCTCAAACCAAAATCATCGCCAACACAGACGGCGTCGTGATCCGCAAATTGCAGAATGCAGGTGAGCAGGTGCAGGGCGGCGCGCCGGTGTTGTACATCAGCAGTACTGCCAACAAGGACTGGGTGGTGAAATGCGGGTTGACGGATAAGGACTGGGCGCGCCTGAAAGGCGGAGAAAAAGCAGAGGTAACTTTTGACGCTTACAAGCAGACTTTCACCGGAAAAGTGAGCGCATTGGGGCAGGGAAGCGAGGCAGGATCGGGTTTGTACCAGGTGGAGATCAAGCTGGATAAATCTGCATTGAAGCTTGCCAGCGGCCTTTTTGCAAGAGTAAGTATTTACCCGAATGAAAAAACGGATATGATCTCGCTGCCTGTTGACGCATTGATCGAGGGAGAAAGCGACAGCGCATTTGTGTTTGTGGCGCAACGAGACAAAGCCGCGAAAAAGCTGGTGAAAATCGCCTATCTCGAAGGCAATAAAGCTTACATTCTTTCGGGCATTGAAGCCGGCGCCAGGGTGATCAGGGAAGGCTCTGCTTACCTCACGGACGGATCGGCCATTAAAATTGTCCAGTAACCTTCAACAGACGAAATCATGAAATTACCTGAATTTGCCGTCAAAAATTACCAGTTTACGCTGGTGGTATTCCTGGCAGTGATGGCGCTGGGCATTTACTCTTTGCTGACGATGCCACGAAGCGAAGATCCCGACATTCACCCGCCGCAGTTTACCGTCGTAGTCATCTACCCGGGCGCGAGCCCGAAAGATATGGAGCAGCTGGTGGTGGATCCGATGGAGAAGAAGATCAACGAGCTGGACAATATGAAGCACGTGATCACCGACATTCAGGACGGACTGGCAGTGATGCAGATCCAGTACAAGTACAGCTCTGACCCGGAAGATAAGTACCAGGAGATTGTGCGCGAGATCAACAGCATTCGCGGCCAGCTTCCTGCCGACATTGCCGATATCCGCATTAACAAACAAATCCCCTCCGACGTAAGTATTTACCAATTCGCGCTGGTCAGTGAGAATGCGACTTATACGCAGTTGAAGAAGTATTCGAAGGAGCTAAAAGAGCAGCTGGAAAAGATCAAGAGCCTGAAAAAGGTGGATTACCAGGGTGTGCCTGAGCCGCAGGTGAAGGTAAGTATTAATCTGCAAAAGATCGCCCAGCAGCAGCTTACCCAAAATCAGGTAATCGCTGCGCTGCAAAGTGAGAACGTGAATATTCCGGGTGGGAGCATCAGTATGGGTACCAAAAAGCTGAATATCAAAACGAGCGGCAACTATCGCACGCTGGACGAAATCGCCAATACGGTCGTGTCCACAGCGAATGGGAAGATCGTTTACCTGAAAGATGTGGCCGAAGTAAAGATGGGTTATGAGGACGAAACCCACCTCGCCAGACTAAATGGGTTCCGTTGCAGCTTCGTGAATGTAAGCCAGAAAGAGGGAGAAAATATCATCGCCGTCCAGGACCAGGTCGCTCCGGTGGTGGAGCAGTTCAAAACCAGGCTGCCTGCCAACATCGAGCTGGTAAAAGTGTTTGACCAGGCAAAAAGCGTGGATACCAGGCTCTCGCATTTTGCCCGTGATTTCGGCATCGCGATCCTTTTGGTACTGCTCACATTGCTGCCGCTGGGTACACGGGCTTCGGTGGTGGTGATGATTTCCATTCCGCTGTCACTCGCGATCGGGCTGACGCTGATGAACCTTTTCGGCTACAATATCAACCAGCTGAGTATTGTCGGAATGATCGTGGCGCTGGGTATCCTGGTCGACGATAGCATTGTGGTCGTTGAAAACATTGAGCGGTACCTGCGAATGGGCTATAACCGTGTGGATGCATCGATTAAAGCTTCCTCGCAGATTGGACTGGCGGTAGTAGGCTGCACAATCCTGCTGATTTTCGCCTTTCTGCCACTGGTATTTCTGCCCGAAGGTGCGGGTGATTTTATCCGGAGTTTGCCACTTTCGGTGATTACGACAGTGTTTGCGTCCATGATCGTGTCCCTGACGATCGTTCCTTTTTTATCAAGCGTAATTTTGAAGCCGCACGCGAGCGAGGAAGGTAATTTTTTGTTGAGGGGAATGAAAAGGCTGATCCACGGAACCTACGGCACTATCCTGGATAAAGCATTGAAACGGCCGGCTGTCACGCTGGTCATTGCCGCATTGATCTTCGCCGGCTCGCTTGCATTGATCCCGCTTATTGGAAATTCACTTTTTCCCAAATCTGAAAAACCGATGTTCCTGGTGAGCATAGAAACGCCGCAGGGGACGAATATCAGGAAGACTAACCAGGTGGCGCGCTATGTGGAGGGTGTCTTGAAACAGGAACCACAAATCACTTCTTTTGCGACGAATGTGGGTAAAGGAAATCCCAGGATCTATTATAATGTGGTCCAGCATAATGAAAGCGAGAATTTTGCGGAGATTTTCGTGCAGGTGGAAGGTTTAAAAACTACGGAAAAAGTGGAAGTAATTGAGCGCCTCAGGAAGAAGCTGGAAGGCTATCCCGGCGCGGAGATCAAGGTGAAAGACTTTGAGCAGGGCCCGCTCATCGAGGCGCCGCTTGCTTACAGGATTTATGGTGAAAATTTAACGGATCTGCGAAAAACGGCATTTCGCGTGGCAGATCTGCTTGCCAAAACAGAGGGTACCATCTATGTGAATAACCCACTCCTGGTGCAGCCCACCGACCTGCGTATTCGCATTAACAAGCAAAAAGCAGGAACACTGGGCATTTCTTCTGCGGAAATTGACCGGACGATCAGACTGGGCGCGGCGGGTTTAAATGTAGCTACCTATCGTGAAGATGTAGGTAAGGCGGATAATTATGACGTGAATGTGTCCGTGTCTCGGAATGCGGCAGTCCAGGATTATAGTGTTTTTGACAAATTGTATGTTACCTCTGCATCAGGCGCAAGTATTCCATTAAAAAACGTGGCAACCGTAGAATTCGAGAGCTCGCCAAACCAGATCCGGCATTACGACAAGGATCGCTACGTAACTGTTTCCGCATTCGTGAAGCCAGGCTATAATGTGCAGCGGCTCGATGAAGAGATTACCTCAAAGCTCAACAAGTTCAGGTTTGAGGACGGACAAACTTTCAAGGTAGCAGGCGAGAAGGAGAGCCAGCAGGAAAGTTTCGGCGGTCTTGGTCTGATTATTCTGGTAACGATATTCGGCTTTCTGGGCGTGCTGATACTGGAATTCAAAACATTTAAAAGCATACTAATCGTACTTTCCGTGATCCCGCTCGGCATTGTAGGCGGATTGGCTATGCTCTTTTTGACCGGCGAGACACTTTCTTTCACCGCGACGATCGGCTTTATCGCATTGGTAGGTATTGAGGTCAAAAATTCATTGCTCGTAGTCGATTTTACCAACCAGCTGCGCGAGCAGGGAAAAGGAATTGAAGAGGCTATCATTGAAGCCGGCGAAATCCGCTTTGTGCCTATCCTGCTTACTTCACTTACTGCAATTGGCGGGTTGCTGCCACTTGTGATTGAATACAGTGCGCTCTACTCGCCGCTCGCATTGGTGCTGATCGGTGGATTGATCAGTTCAACATTGCTGTCGAGACTCGTGACGCCGGTGATGTACAAGCTGCTCCCTCCGACCATCGAGGTGAAAAAAGAATTGAAAGAAGTACCGGAATTAGCTTATTAGTAGAATTAAAATCGGTTGGCCGGGTTTGTTTGCGCCCGGCCAACCGGTTTTTATTATAGCTGTATCAAACTTTGCAGCAGGGCAGGTCGCCTGAAAGCTTCAATGCTGCTGACTGGCAAAGCGATTTCCGCAGACTTGTCACAGCGCAGGGCAACAGGTTTCAGCACCAGTTTTTGGTTCATCTGATCGTAGCACCAATGCGATTCGCCGGTGCCGTCGCGAAGGTCTTGTTCAAGTTCAGGAAGAGGTCCCGACGAAATAGCGGGCGCCAGAAGCGCTAACCCAATGATTACGGCACTGCCACCCATCACCGCGAGTGTCCATTTTGACTTCGCCAGGGCGCGCAGTTCACGCGAAAGGGCGGAGTTTGGGAAGTTGAAGTTTTTAAATTGCATGGCTAAATAGTTAAGTAACAGAACGCATGCAAATTCGCCTGTAAATAGCCGGAGCGGAAGCACTACTGTTTGAATTGTAGATTATTTTATTTGAACTGTGCCTAACAGTGCCTGAAACAGATTTGCTGTCAACTCATTTTTGTGAGGAAAGCACGGATATTCTCCCGGTATCCTCTTGTCCACTTCACTTTGTCGCCGGTGGAAAGATGGATAATGTACTCGCCATTAAAGTACGTTTCAAGCTCTGAGATATAGTTCATGTTGACGATGTTGGAGCGGCCTACGCGGATCATGGTGTCAGGATCGAGGCGGTTTTCCAGGCTGCTGAGGCTTTCGTAAATGGTGTAGGTTTTCGCAGCGGTGTACACCGAAATGTAATTCCCGTCTGCCGAGAAGTGGCTGATATCTGCTGTTTTGACCAGGTACATTTTTCCGGCTTCTTTCACCAGGATCCGTTGCAGGTAATTTTCCGGCTGCGCGCGCTGTTCTTTCAGAAGGTTGGCAACAAGCTCTTCCAAGCGCGGCTGTGGTTTAAGGCTCAGCCGCTCTTTCGCCCGACCGAGCGACTGATGAAAACGAATTTCGTCAAATGGTTTTAGCAGGTAATCAATCGCATTCACCTCGAAAGCACGCAACGCATATTGGTCGTAGGCAGTTGTAAAAACGACAAACGGCTGATAATGCGGCCATATTTCCTTCAATACCTGAAACCCATCCAGCTCAGGCATCTGTATATCCAGAAAAACCAAATCTGGCCGGTACTGCAGTATTTTCACCACAGCCTCCGATCCGTTACCCGCCTCTCCGGCTACCTCAATGTGCGGATCATCTTTCAGAAATGTGCGGATTACATCTCTTGCCAGGATTTC
>NZ_JBHYGF010000587.1:0-20044 GCF_051859145.1 Dyadobacter sp. | reverse complement strand
CATAATTGCTGCCGCCACAGTCAATGCGGTTGGTGTGGAAAAGAAAGAATTAAGCAGACAACCCATTAAGATAATCGCAACCAATACGCGCGACAGTTCCAGCAGCAATAAGGGGCCTCGGCTGTATTTACGGCTGAGCCAGATAGCAGAATAGGCTTTGCGGTTAGAACGTTTGAAAATCAGCGCCCATAGAAATGGAGAAATCAGCAGGAAGGTAATCCCGAACAGCACCGAGTTGGTAATGTAATTTTCAGGGATTTTGGTATGAAGCTGATCGGCGAGCTGGCGAGAGGAAGCGAGGATAATGCCGACTACAACCACCGAGTTCAAAACCACCGTTTGAACATAAGCTTTCAGGATTTCCTGCCATTGGGTTGTTTGCGTAATTGTGGAAGTGCTTGAACTGTACCGATTGAGGTAATGCCGCCATTTCTCAGGCAAATGCTTCTCAAACCAATGATAAAATGGTTCGGAAGCCTTCATCATGTAAGGCGTCGTAAATGTGGTGATAACAGATACTCCGACGGCGATAGGATACAGGAAGTTGCTGGTAACGTGCAGGGACAGTCCCAGATTGGCAATAATAAACGAAAACTCACCAATCTGCGAAAGGCTCATTCCAGATTGCATTGACTTCTTTAAAGGTTGCCCGGAGATAACCGCTCCCATCGTTACAAATGCGGTTTTTCCAGCAATTACCACAAACACCAGGATCATCGTAGGTACAGCATACTCTACCAGCAAGCCCGGATTAATCAGCATACCTACGGAGATAAAAAAAACCGCTCCGAAAAGATCTTTCAGCGGTTTCAGCAGGTGCTCAATTTTTTCAGCATGTGTGGTTTCGGCCAGAATGGAACCCATGATAAACGCCCCTAATGCAGCCGAAAATCCGGCCTGTGTAACCAGGAAGACCATTCCAAAACATAGCGCTACTGAAGTAATCAGTACGCTTTCATCATTCATCAAATTCCGGTACTTTCTGAGCAATGTCGGAAAGACAAAAATCCCTCCCAGGAACCAGAGCGTTAAAAAGAAGAATAATTTCAGAATGGATTGGAGCAATTCGTAACCCGCAAATTGCTGACTGATTGACAAGGTGGAAAGCAACACCATCAGCAATACCGCCGTAAGATCTTCGATCACCAGAATGCCAAGTACCACGCGGGTGAACTTTTGGGTCTTTATTCCCAATTCATCAAAAGCGCGAAAAATGATTGTGGTGGATGAGATGGCGATAATACCACCCAGAAAAAGGCTGTCCGTTTTGCTCCAACCCAGTAGCTGGCCTGTGGCAAAGCCAGTGATCAGCATCATACTAACTTCAAAAAGACCGGTTATCGCGGCAGTATTGCCGACTTTGACCAGCTTTTTGAAACTAAACTCAAGACCGAGATTGAAAAGCAAAAAGATAACCCCTATTTCCGCCCAGATTTCAATTGTCTTGATATCTGTGATGGTGGGGAACAAATGAAAATTGGGACCTACAAGTAATCCGGCCAATATATAACCCAGTACAATAGGCTGCTTTAATTTCTTAAAGATCAGGGTAATAATCCCCGCCATTGTAAGAATTAATGAAAGGTCTACGATCAGTTGAGGAACATGCGTCATGAAGGATTGGGTTGTGGGATATCAATGAAAGATCAATAAAATACAAAAAGCCTCTGACGAATCAAAGGCTTTTGTAGTACAAAAATGAAATTTTGTGAGCGTGGTTTTTAACCTACACTGCCTTCTAGACTGATTTCCAGTAGCTTCTGTGCTTCCACTGCAAACTCCATCGGAAGTTGATTCAGTACTTCCTTTGCATATCCATTTACGATCAATGCAACTGCCTGCTCTGTCGGAATACCGCGCTGGTTGCAGTAAAAGAGGATATCTTCTCCAATTTTTGAAGTAGTCGCTTCGTGCTCAACCGTAGCGGTTGTGTTGCTTACTTCAATGTAAGGAAATGTATGTGCCCCGCATTTGTCTCCCAAAAGAAGGGAATCGCATTGCGAGAAGTTACGTGCCTTGTCAGCTCTTTTGAAAACCTGAACCAAACCGCGATAAGAGTTCTGGCTGTTTCCGGCCGAGATACCTTTTGAAACAATCCGGCTTTTGGTATTTTTTCCAACGTGGATCATTTTGGTACCGGTATCCGCCTGCTGCATGTTATTGGTAACTGCCACAGAATAGAACTCGCCAATCGAGTTGTCACCTTTTAAAATCACCGAAGGATATTTCCAGGTAATCGCTGAGCCGGTTTCAACCTGCGTCCAGGAGATTTTAGAGCCTTTTCCGTCACAAAGTCCGCGCTTGGTTACGAAGTTGTAAATACCGCCTTTCCCGTCTTTATCGCCAGGGTACCAGTTTTGCACAGTCGAGTATTTCACATTTGCATTCTCATGCGCGAAAATCTCTACTACCGCTGCGTGTAACTGATTTTCGTCACGCATTGGTGCAGTACAACCTTCAAGGTAACTCACGTGGCTGTCTTCGTCACCAATAATCAAAGTGCGCTCGAACTGACCTGTACCGGCTGCATTGATACGGAAATAAGTGGAAAGCTCCATCGGGCAACGTACGCCTTTCGGGATATACACAAAAGATCCATCAGAGAAAACCGCAGAGTTCAATGCTGCATAATAGTTATCGCGCGGCGGAACGACCGATCCCAGATATTTTTTTACCAGTTCAGGATGTTCACGAATTGCTTCGCTGATTGAGCAGAAGATAATCCCTTTCTCCTTTAAGGTGCCTTTGAAAGTCGTAAAAACAGATTCCGAATCCATAACTGCGTCAACCGCAATGCCTGAAATTCTTTTTTGTTCATTCAATGAGATTCCCAGTCTTTCAAAAGTATTGCGCAACTCAGGATCAATATCTTCAATGCTTTCTACCGGTTTCTTCTTTTTGGGTGCAGAGTAATACTTGATATCCTGGAAATTGATTTCGGGATAATGTACGTTCGGCCATTTTGGCTCCTTCATACCCAGCCACAAATGGTAAGCTTTCAAACGCCACTCCAACATCCATTCCGGCTCATTTTTCTTCGCCGAAATAAATCTTACAATATCATCACTAAGACCTGCAGGAGCTTCATCCGCCTCAATATCAGTTACAAAGCCGTATTTATATTCCGAACTGGTGATTTCCTCCAACAATTCTTCTTCTTTGCTCATAGTCTTTAATTTATCACGCTGTGTTGCTAATTAAGTTAACACAGACAAGCGTTATTCAGTTTATCAGGAGGTCAAAAATACGCAAAAAAGTCGACTTACCCGGGTTTGCGGGGAACATTAAAGGTAGCTACCAGACGACAGGTAATTCTTCACATAATCAGAAACACCTTCTTCCAAACTGGTAAAAGGCTTGTCGTAACCGATCGTGCGCAGCTTGTTCATATTCGCTTCCGTGAAGTACTGGTATTTGTCGCGGATATCTTCCGGGGTATCTATATACGAGATATCCGGCGTTTTGTCCATTGCTGCAAAAGTACTTAGCACCAGGTCTTTGAAAGTCCGCGCCTGGCCTGTTCCCAGGTTGTAGATACCTGAATTTTTACGGTGGTGCATGAAATAAATGCACACGTCGATCAGGTCTTTTACATAGATGAAATCGCGCATTTGCTCTCCATCCTTGAAGTCGGGATTGTGCGAGCGGAACAGCTTCATCTTATCTGTTGCCTTTATCTGATTGTAGGCGTGGAAAATCACCGACGCCATTCTTCCTTTATGGTATTCATTCGGGCCGTACACATTGAAGAATTTCAGACCGACCCAGAAAATAGGCTTTTTTTCCTGCTGCAATGCCCAGATATCAAACTCATTTTTGGAGTCACCGTAAGGATTGAGCGGTTTTAACTGGGATAGTGTAGTTTCATCGTCATCATAACCCAGTTCGCCTAGACCGTAAGTAGCGGCCGAAGAGGCGTAAACAAGCGGGACCTGATAGGCAACACACTTTTCCCAGATTGACTTGGAGTAGTTTACATTCAGTTCGTCAAAGATATTTTTGTCAAATTCAGTTGTATCTGTACGAGCGCCGATATGAAAAATAAACTCGATATCGCGGCTGTTAGCGTCAATCCAGCTGAACAATGCATCCCGTTCCACGCGCTCCTTGATGATCTTGCCTTCCAGGTTTTCGGCCTTCTCAATTTTTGAAAAATCATCCACTGCGATGATGTTTTTGAAACCATCCTGATTGAGACGGCTGATCAATCCGCTACCGATAAATCCGGCTGCACCTGTTACGATAATCATAGGAAGATTGTGTGGTTATAGGATTCTTTTTGATGATACACTTGTTGATCTGCAAAACTACGGATACAAAATGTAATTTTGCATCCGATTTCCAAAGTGCATAGAAGTTTATGATTTACGTAACCAGAAAAGAGCATTTCAACGCAGCTCACCGGCTTTTTAATCCGGCTTGGTCAGAAGAGAAGAACCAGGAGGTATTTGGCCCCTGTGCAAATAATAATTGGCACGGACACAATTTTGAACTGATTGTAACTGTCAAAGGCAAGCCCGATCCTGACACCGGATTTGTGATAGATCTGAAAGTGCTGGGCGATATTGTGAAGCAGAAAGTGGTGGATAAAGTGGATCATAAAAACCTGAATCTGGACGTGGATTTTATGGCCGGCAAAATGGCTTCGTGTGAAATTTTTGTCATGGAAATATGGAACATCCTCGCGCCCGCCATCTCAGAAGTAGCCCCCCATTCAAAGCTGCATTACATTAAGCTGATCGAGACTCCGAAGAATTTTGTGGAGTATTATGGGGAATAAGGAGGAAGGAGGACGGAAGAAAGGGAGGAAGGAAGGTTGGAATTAACTGACTAACTGACTAACTGACTAACTCACTAACTCACTATTCGGTCATTCAATCATTCACTCATTCAATCATTGAAATACTACCTAGTTGCCGGAGAGCGTTCGGGGGATCTGCATGGATCGAACCTGATCAGAGGGATTAAAGAAAATGACCCGGCGGCTGAGTTTCGCGGTTGGGGCGGTGATTTGATGCAGGCGGAAGGGTTGGACCTGGTAACACACTACAAAGACACTGCTTTCATGGGTTTCCTGGAAGTGATCAAGAACCTTCGCACTATTTCAGGGTTTTTGAAAAAATGCAAAGCTGATATCATAAGCTACCAGCCCGACGCACTGATCCTCATTGACTATCCCGGCTTCAACCTGCGCATTGCTGCATTTGCGAAGAAAAAAGGCATTAAGGTATTTTACTACATTTCACCAAAGGTTTGGGCCTGGAACCAGAAACGCGCCTGGAAGATCAAGCAGAATGTCGATCACATGTTCGTGATCTTTCCGTTTGAAATCGACTTCTATAAAAAGTTTGACTACAAGGTGGATTATGTTGGTAATCCATTAATGGACGCAATCTCCACATTCAAACCTGATCCCGATTTCAAGACCAAAAACAACATTGGTACCAAGCCGGTTATTGCATTGCTGCCCGGCAGCCGGAAACAGGAAATTCTTGGCATGCTGGATGTGATGCTTTCCATTCAGCCCCAATTCCCGGAATACCAGTTTGTAATAGCAGGTGTGAAAAACCTGCCCGCTGAGCTTTATGCCAAAGCCGATCTTTCGGGAAAGTCTGTGGTAGTATATGAAAGTACTTACGATTTGCTCCACATTGCCGCGGCTGCATTGGTAACTTCGGGAACAGCTACATTGGAAACCGCGCTTTTCAAAGTCCCGGAAGTTGTTTGTTACAAAACAAGCGGCATTTCCTACGCCATCGCTAAGCGCCTCATTCGTGTTCCATTCATTTCGCTGGTCAACCTGATTATGGATAAAGAAGTTGTCAGAGAGCTGATCCAGGATGAACTGAATGAAAGGCTACTTGCCGACGAGCTGAGAAGTATCTTGCCTGGCGGGGCGAAACGTGAGATTCAGCTCAAAGATTATCAGGTACTTGGAGACAAAGTAGGCGGCCCGGGTGCTTCACAGCGAGCGGGTAAATTGATCAAGAATTATATATAGATAAATTATATATAAAATTTTTGTTAGTTTAGGTTGGAGTCCCTACATTTAAGTTGTGATTATTACAAGAATTATTAACAACTAAACTGGTGCCAGATGAAAACTATCTCAACAAACCTGCACAAGCCGGCCGCATTCCCGGCATTTCTCCTGATTCTCATAGTTAGTATTTGCATTGCATCTTGCAAAAAGGAGCAAAATCAAGATATTGTCATCACCGGCGATCTGCTGAGTTCCAACTCCGTGATAGAAGGTAAAATGCTGTATCTCGGTAATAACCGCACGCGCGAGTTCATGGATTCAGTGATTGTGAAAAATGGTAAGTTCGAATTCAGAATAAAGGCGGGCGAAGACTTTGTGCCTGTAAAAAGCAGCATTCTTTACGCAACTGGAAATCCGAAATGGCCCTATCAGCTGTTAGGTTATAAAAACCCGTACTTCGCAAAGACGCAGGAAAGTGCCATTTATGCGGACAAAGGTGAAATGCATTTAAGACGGGATACTACATTGAAAGTTGCCGGCCGCGATCTGGTAAGTTTTACCATTGAAAATCCAAACAAGCAAACACAGGCTGCATTCAGGCACCTCGCATTCAGGAAAAATCCGGGAGGATCAGCTGAGATAACTAAATTCAATGTGGATTTGGCCAGGAAGTACTCTTATTCAGTTGACCTTCTGAACCAGCTTGAATGGTCGAAGAAAGATGTTGATGAAAAAGAGCTGACAGCATTGATCGCATTGTTCGAGCCGGAGCTTCAAAAGACAGTTTACTTTCAAAAAATCAACACATACCTCAAAGTTGACAAATCCACCGGCGCTCAATTCCCTTCGGATCTTTCACTGAAAGCGCCGGATAATACACTTACAAAACGTATTTTGGATAATAATGCGGAGTACAACCTGGTAGTTTTCTGGGCAAGCTGGTGCGGGCCCTGCCGGCAGGAGATTGTTCAGCTTAAAAAGCTTTATGCACAACATAAAAACCGCGTGACCATTACCAGCATTTCTACCGACACGAACGCTGCTGCCTGGAAAAATGCATTGAAACAGGAGAAAATGCCCTGGAAACAGTTTATCGCAGATGAAGAATCAATGGTTGTGCTTGATAGTAAATACAACCTGCAATCCATTCCGGTTACCCTGCTTTTCGACTCGGGTAAAAACCTCATTGAACGGAAGCTTGGTTACGATGTCGACGAAGAAAGTGTTGATTCAATTGTCGAGCTGCATTTGCTTGGCAAGAAGTAACCCTGCAAATGCAAGCCGGCTCAGCCGAATACCTCTTCCAGGTTAATTGTCAGCTCGGGGAAAATAGTGGAAGTTAATTTCGAGATCGCAGGTTGAAGACCAACGTATTTACCCTCCTCATTTAAAACATACACAAAAACAGCATTTTCCGCAGGCTCCACCAGCCAGTATTCACGCACGCCACATTCTTCGTAAAGCGTGAATTTGTTATCCATTTCTTTTTTGGAGTTGCCTGGAGATAATATCTCTATAATTAGATCAGGCGCGCCAATGCAGCCTTTATCATCAAGTTTTGCTTCATCGCAGACAATGCAGAGATCCGGCTGTACAACTGTGTAGATTTTGCCATCCGAAACATCCTGATTTTTCCGAGGCAGCCGCAGGAAGACTTGACAATAATGATTTTTAAAAAAAGAGCCGATAGACAAATGAAAATTCCCCAGAATAGTTTGGTGCTGTCTATTCGGCGCAGGTGACATCTTGAATATCTTACCTTTGATGAGTTCCAGACGCTCCTCGAACTGCCAGAGCAAATAGTCTGCGTAAGTATAAGTTCCGTTTAAATCCAGCTGGTTGATATTTGTGATCGTCGCTTGCATAGTATGTCGTTGTTTTCTACAAATCTATTAAAATCAGGAAAAAACCAGCTTTCCAATTATCAAGTCTTACGTTTCTTCTTTCTAGCGGAAGGAAAGAGGATGTTATTGAGTATTAAACGGTAACCCGGCGAGTTGGGGTATAAATTCAAGTCTGTCGGCATTCTGCGGCCGCCTCCGCCGCGGCCTTCCGGATCGTGGCCGCCGTAGAAAGTCCATTGCCCACGGCCCATTTCACCATAAATGTACCGGTCGGAAGAGCTGCTCGTTCCCATCACCAGTGCGCTCGGTTTGACGGTGTATTTGCTGAATGCGGTAGTCTGACCGAAAAACTCGCGGATCAGGTTTTCATGATTTTGAACCAGCATCGCAGGTATTACGTCCCATTTGGCTGAGAAGTCGAACAGGGAGAAATATACATCGTTCTCGCCCCAGCTGCGGTACCTGCCGGCAGAGGAATTGATATCCGAGAAGTTCATCCCCTCATATTCATCAAGCTGCAACTTGAAATTGTGAAAGGCAAAAGTTTTTTCAAAGTCGAGCTTGGATTGTGCGTCGGGGTCAATTCCGTCTCCGTCGAGGTTATCTACAATATCAATTCCCTCGGCCGCCAGTGCAATGTCGAAAGTCTCCGCACCGGAGCACATCGCGAACAGAAACCCGCCGCCAGCACAAAACTCTTTGATCAATTTGGCCACCGCCAGCTTCATCTGCGGTACTTTGGCGTAACCAAACCGATTTGCGATTGCTTCCTGCGCTTTGATATCCTCCTGGGAAGTCCGCCGCAGGTTTTTACCAAACTGTCCCGTAAAATCTTCGTGATGCAAATGCAGCCAGTCATATTTCGGCAATTCTCCTTTTAGTATCTCTTCATCATAAATCACCTCAAAAGGGATTTCGGCGTATTTCAAAACCAGTAAAACTGCGTCGGTATTCTCAAATTCTGCCGGACTGATCTTAATAGGGGAGTAAACGGCAATTTTGGCTGCCTTGTGCAGCTTCACCACATCCATATTAATGCTCGGATTGCTGATCTCACTGACAAGCTGCGCGCTCGCAGCTTCCGACATTACCTCATAGGAAATCGCCCGCAGCTTGCATTCATTCTCAATATACTTGCTATACTGAACCTTAAAGCTGCCCCCGCGGTAGTTGAGCAGCCACTCCACGTCGATATCCCCTTTGAGCAAAATATAAGCAAGCCCGTACGCTTTCAGGTGATTTGTCTGCGACTTATCCATCGGGATCAGAATCTGATTGGCCAGTGAAATTTGTGCAGTAAGTACCAGAAGAAGCAGGATAGAAGTCTTTTTCAGCATTGTGACAGACAATTTTAATCCGGGACTTTATGGAAACGGGAGGTAACCAAATTTAACGAATTAAAATCATTTTACAGAACTGGTATTCAGCTTTTTGTATCAAAACCAAAGCAGAATACCAATAATCAAAATCCTGACACTTATCTGAAAAAAAGCTAACAGCCAATTGCTGATAGCTAGTATCCCATTATGAAAAACGGATCACATGCTTGAAAGGTGTGAAGCCGGTCAGGAACACTGTCGGCGCATCCATCTGAGGCAATGCGCCGCGCAGTGCGATGTTTTTATGCAAAGCAGTTCCCGGGCCGAAAGAAATGGTATCATCGTTGAAGCGGTAAGTCCCGATTTGGTCCTTTAAGAGCCATGAATCTTTCGTATTTTCAATCTTAACAACCCCTTTCAGCTCGCCGCCCGGACGGAAGATCAGTTCCAATGCGGCAGGTACCCGCTCGGTTCCGCTGGTGGTTACCTCTACCTCCATTCCGTCCGTAGTTTCTTTGATACGCACCTTGGTTTCCAGCAGCTGTACTTCGCTCTGCGGTCGGTTGGCGCGCGGCATTTTCTCCCAGTCGCCATCGTTCGGCAGCGATTCTTTCGGGTAAGGTTGAAAATAAGGTCCGTCCAGTTTTTGGGTCAGCTCCCAGGTATCTCCGTTCTGAACAATCTTTTCGGACTGGAATTGGCCTTTTCCAAAGAATGAGGAAGCGAACCGTAACCCCTGCAAAACTGCATTGCCTTTCATGAATGTGAAGAATACCGGATTGTTGGCGATCAGCGTAGAGTCGCGGTTGTCGCGACGAATGCGCACCAGACCGGAGTTCGCGAATGTTTTTACATAGCTTACCGGATATGGTTTTTCTGCCGGCAACTCTACCCATAGAGAAGGATCCGTAAGGAAATAATCGATGAATGCGCCTGTTTTTGGTCCCGCTGTTTTCTCGATCATGCGGCACATTGCTGCATACTGCGGGTTTTTGTCTTTAATTGCGAGGTAACGGTAAGGATAGTAGTAGTTTTCCAAAGTCCCGATTACTGCCTTATCCTGCCGCCCTGACGCGTCAGTCACAACCTCTCCATTCGGATGCACATAGTACATGGTCATGTTCAGGTTTTTACGGACATTGTCGAGCAGCTCTGGCTTTTTCATGCCTTTGGCGATGGTAATCAGCAGCCTGTCAGTAAGAGAGGAATAGATGAATGTACTCTTTTCATTGTACTGCCCGTCTGCATCCATATCAATGCGTTCGCCCAGCCACTGTTCAATGCGGCTGACGTATTTGGGATTGGGCCAAAGCTCATTTAACCGGGTCAATGCAGCAGACACCACCCAGCGGTGATTGGGTGTGTGGATACCGCCCACGCTCAATGCTTCCCCGCATTTGAGCAGGAAAGTTTTCAGGTTGGCCAGCACTTTGTCTGCACCCGGCGTACCCGATTTTTCCATTAACATATAAGCCATCGCGAGTCTCTTAACCAGGAAACCGGTATCGGGTGTTGAATGGAAATTGGTTGAAAGCAGATCGATAGTGCCGTCGCTGTGCTGCGTTTTGATCAGATATAGTACCGCCAGGTTTACGCTGGCAAGCAGGTCGGTGGATTTATAGTATTTGGAAGAAGGTGAGAAAAGTCCCGCTGAGCCGCATTGTACCAAGGCGGAGGTACTATGCGGATTGAGTATGTCAAATCCGTCACGAAGACCGCCTAAGTCCGGGCTATCAGTGTCTTTTACCTGGTACTTGCGCAAAGACTCAATGCTGGTATCATTCCGGGCAATCATTTCCAGGAGCCAGGGCGGCATTTGTTCGGCTGATCTACGGGCGACTAAATAAGTGGGTGAAATAGTGGCTACTGAACAAATAGCGAGCGCGCTGTTTTTGACAAAATGTCTTCTATCCATGGAATTGAGTTATTCTTTATGGATAAAAAGGGCTCAATGCACACGGGTTACTATGTAGGTACTCATTTATTTACATTTAATCACACTTTACCAATACTTTCAATGAACTTTGGAGCGGCGCGGTTTCGCGATGCCTGCTCATACGCATATGCGATCCCGATCAGTTCAGGCTCACTGAATGCGCGGCCCAGAAAGGAGATGCCGACAGGTAGCTCGCTGACATTTCCCATTGGGACAGTAATGGAGGGAAATCCTGCAATAGCCGCAGGTCCGTACGATCCATATCCTGTCCAGAAATCGCCGTTAACCGGATCAATGCACCAGGAGGCGCCCGTTGCTGGTCCGCAGCACGCGTCCAGTTTATTCTTTTCAAATTCGCGGTTAAGCAGATCGGCTACCTGATTGATCTTACGTAAAGCTGCCTTGTATTCCTTACTTTCCAGATCGCCTTTTTGCTGGGACGTTTCAAATAACTCCTGCTGAAAATAGGGCATTGCTTTCGCTTTATTGGCATTGTTAAATGCAATCAGACCTTCCAGTGACTTTACTTTTGCATTCGAACCGGCAAGGTACCGGTTCACGCCGTCCTTGAATTCAAATTGCAGCAGGTCCGATTCCGCGCCTTCGGTGTCCTGTGCCTTCATAAATTCGATTTCCACGATTTCTGCACCCAGACTTCTCATCTGGTCCAGCGCTTTTTTGAGCAGCGAGTCGATTACTTCATGTTGTTTCAAAAACGATTTCTCAACGCCAATGCGCTTACCTTTTAATGCGTCGCGGTTTAGGAATTTCAGGTAATCGGGAATTGGTTTGTTGCCTGCATACCTGGCCGGGTCTACGGGATCCGCCCCGGTGATTACCGTGAGCAATGCAGCCGCGTCAGCTACTGTCCTGCCAAACGGGCCGGCTATATCCTGTGTTCTGGAGATAGGAATAATGCCACTCCGGCTCACAAGTCCAACGGTCGGCTTGATACCAACTACCCCGTTCATAGATGCCGGGCAGGCGATAGAGCCATTTGTTTCAGTTCCAATTGCAACCGCGCAAAGGTTTGCCGCCACAGCTACCCCTGAACCCGAACTTGACCCGCAAGGCGAACGATCGAGTACATAAGGGTTTTTGGTCTGTCCGCCTCTGCTGCTCCAGCCACTGGAAGAGCGGCTCGAACGGAAGTTGGCCCACTCGCTCAAATTCGTTTTTCCAAGGATCACCGCACCTGCTTCCCGTAGCTTTTTTACAACAAATGCATCTTTCGACGCGATGTTTCCAGCCAATGCAATGGAGCCGGCGGTAGTTTGCATTTTATCCGCAGTATCAATGTTGTCTTTGATCAGGACAGGTATCCCATGGAGCGGCCCGCGCAGCTTCCCGTTTTTTCGTTCCTGGTCCATCGCGTCAGCAATACTTAGTGCATCGGGGTTGAGTTCGATGACTGACTTTAAAGCCGGACCGTTTTGGTCTATGGTTTTGATCTGATTGAGGTAATATTCGGCGAGCTTGCGAGCACTTAGTTTGTTTTCCTGCATCAACCGTTGCATTTCCGCGACAGCCATTTCCTTGATATCGTTTTCGGAAGCCTTTTCCGATGTCCGTTCTTTGGACTGACTGGTACATTCTGAAATAGTAAATGCAAAAGGAGCGAGGCTTGCGGCGGAAGCAAGGTTAATGAAGGTTCTTCTTTTCATCTGGAGTAAAACAAACGTGTTTGGACTGCTTAGATGCAATATACTCTTTTCAAAAATCTGTCGCGCGGGTTCAAAGTGTTGAAAAACTTGCCTGCATGATGCTGGAATTTCGAATTCCTGTTTGATTATACGATTTTACCATCAAAGATTTCGTAGAATGTTGTAATACTTATACTACAATGCTGACTCCCAGCGATTAGAATCATTAAAAATTTCTTAAAAAATGCTAAAATCATCCAAAAAATAATGATGGCATGATTATTTAATTTAATTTTGAAAAGGAATAGTACCATATAAATTTTTGGAATATGAGCATACTGTCAAACGTCATATATTATTGCGGGAAGTTTTTCTTTGCAACCATTTTGTTCGTCGCGATGATAATCTCAACCATCGTATCCCTGCCCTTCATTGGCGCGGGTCTGATCAAGGACGCAATGAATTCACATCATAACCACGCCGACAGGAATAGTCTTCTGGATTACTACGGCTGACAAGGGTATACCGCAATAATTACAGGGTATGAACCGGGAGGTTCGTACCCTTTTTTTGTGTCTGGTGTTTCAAAAATCAATTTTACTGGACCTCAAACCGTTCAAATGCTGTAATTTTCGCATTCGTTTCTTTCCATATCCGCATGAATTATTTCCGCATTCTCGCTTTCCTCCTGATTTTCAGTGCACCTCAGTTCGTCTTCGCGCAGGAGACACGTTACAGCTTTGAAAAAGGACTGATGGGTTCTCCGTTCAAGCTTGTGTTTTACACAACAAGCGATACACTCGCCAAACTTGCCGCCGACAATGCATTTCACAGGGTGGAGGAGCTGAATGAGATCATGAGCGATTACCGCGATGGGAGTGAGATCAACCGGCTTTCTGCGCAGTCGGGTAGCGGCAAGTGGGTTCCGGTGAGTAAAGATCTTTTCGACATACTTGCCATTTCGCAGGATATAAGTAAAAAGTGCGACGGCGTATTTGACGTGACGCTAGGGCCGGTAGTTCAGATGTGGCGGCATGCAACGCGGAAAGGTACTTTTCCAAGCGAGCAGGAAATTGCCGAAGCGAGGTCAAAAACGGGCTTTAATAAAATGAAACTGAATCCTAAAAACCGGAGTGTGCTGCTCACGCAAAAGGGAATGCGGCTGGATATCGGCGGTTTGGGGAAAGGTTTCGCCGCTGAGGAAGCGCTGAAAGAATTGAAAAAGCTGGGCATTACTTCGGCAATGATGGATGCAGGCGGAAAAATCGTGATGACCAATCCGCCTCCGGGAACAGACGGATGGAACATTACCATTTCTAATGGAAGCGATTCATTGAAAACCATAAAGCTAGCCAATACCTCACTGGCTACTTCGGGACCTACTTACCGGTATATGGAATATAAAGGCGTGAGGTACTCACACATTGTTGATCCGGAAACAGGGATCGGGCTGCTGTTCCATGTCCGCACTACCGCCATTTGCGACGGTGGTACTATCTCCGACGCGCTTGCTACTGCATTCAGTGTGGCAGGGATAGAGAAGAGCAAAAAAATGCTTAAAAGATTTCCGGGTACGAAGGTGTGGCTTGTAGAAAGAAAAGGAGAGCAGGTAAGAGAGTGGAGCACACTTTCGAAGTAATTTAAATTTTTGCATTATTCCGCGAAACCGTTCCCCTGAACGAATATTTTAAACAACCGTTTAAAATATTCGTTTCATACGCTTGTACAAGTCGAATTTACTCCTGACATTTGAACCACGGATTTAGTAAAAGCTTGTTTTAGAAACCAATTTCAACCTAACTATTCGACATTGTGAAGTGCGTATCTGAAAAAAGTGAGGACAAGATCAGAGAAGCGGCGAGGCGGGTTTTCCTGAAAAAAGGTTTCGATGGCACTACATCCCGCGATATCGCCAAAGAGGCTGATATGAATATTGCCCTAACCAACTACTACTTCAGAAGTAAGGAGAAGTTGTTTATGGAGATATTCAAGGATCTGATGGAAATGTATTTCCAGAACATTATCCATATCCTGAACAAGCCGATTGATATCAAAACAAAGATTTCCGAGGTAGTTGAAAACAATTACCGCATGATGAGACAGGAGCCAGACCTGGTCATTTTTATCATGAATGAAATCCACAAGGAACCGGAAAGATTGTTGGTGAAATTGTCGCTGTATAGTCAGCTCAAATCAACGCTGTTTAACCAGCAACTTGCCGAGGGAATTGAAAGCGGGGTTTTGCGCCCGGTACCAATGGAAAGCATCTTGCCTTTGATGACAAGCTGCATTGAGTTCCTGTTTTTGGGCAAAGAAATGCACCAGCGGATTTTCGGGATTTCCGAAGAAGATTTTGAGGCTTTTGCCGAAAATCACAAGGAGCACGTGAAGTCGATGATTTGTAATTACCTGATCCTCGAAAAGTGAGATTTTAAGAAGGCGGGAGCGTAGCGACCTAAAATGAACAATTATTCAACGTTTGACTGTCGCTTATCCACCGGTTCAACCGCCGGTAATTTTAGAGTTGGAGCAGAGTGCGGGTGGTCTCATATTGATCAACGTTAAATACAAATCTGAAAAGATGGTCACAGAAGGCAGCAAGGCGGCTCAGGAACCATGGTAAGTATTTTTGCAGAGAGGGGCCGTTAGTTTTGGGTAAAAGCCTTAGTTTCGTATTAAGTCCAGACAATGAACAAATTAAGGATTTATCCACCCAGTATCTGCTTTTGCAAGTCAATCAATTCAAGAGTAACAGGAGACCTGAAAGAGTGTTATTACATTTACACAGATCCGCCAAAAAGGCAAGAATAGCAAAACCTCATTGAAGATTTAATCGGTTTTTAACGGTAAAATACAAAAAGAGCAGGCAGTTTTGTGAACCAGAAGAAAAGGTATGTGGTTAACCCGTTAATCCGAAAGATTGTATACGTAAAAATGGCCACCTGACGCCTCCCGGCACCCCCTAAAAGAAGCTGTTGATTCTGACATTAATTATTTATGGGTAAAAAACTAAATAAGCGCATAGCCGAATTCAAAGACGCGGCAGCCATCAAGGCAAAAGGTCTTTATCCCTTTTTCAGACCCATTGAATCCGGTCAGGATACGGAGGTGATTATCAACGGGAAAACCGTTCTGATGTTCGGGTCTAACTCTTACCTGGGACTTACTTCACATCCGTACATTATTGAAGCTGCTCAAAAAGCGGCCCAGAAATATGGAACAGGCTGTGCAGGGTCACGTTTCCTGAACGGAACACTGGACATTCACGAGGAACTGGAACGCAGGCTTGCCAAATACACGGGCAAAGAAGGTGCTGTATTGTTCAGTACCGGCTACCAGGCCAACCTGGGCGCACTTTCCTGTCTTACCGGTAGAAATGACTATCTCATTCTGGATGAAAGTGACCATGCTTCGATCATCGATGGCAGCCGGCTTTCATTTTCAAAAGTGATTAAATACGCCCATAACGATATGCAGGACCTTCGCAAAAAGCTGAGCCTGCTACCCGAGGAAGCCGACAAACTGATCGCTACCGACGGTATTTTCAGTATGGAAGGTGATATCGTAAAGTTGCCTGAGCTGAATGCAATCGCAGCGGAATACGATGCCACCGTGCTGGTGGACGATGCGCATAGTTTGGGCGTAATCGGCGAAAAAGGCGCCGGAACTGCCTCTTACTTCGGGCAAACAGACACTACTGACCTGGTAATGGGCACATTCAGCAAGTCACTGGCTTCATTGGGCGGGTTTATTGCCGGGGACGCTGCGACGATCGATTACCTGAAACACCGCGCCCGCTCGCTGATGTTCAGTGCGAGTATGACGCCGGCTTCCGTGGGAAGTACATTGGCTGCATTGGATATCATCGAGTCAGAGCCCCATCACATTGAACGGCTTTGGGCTAATACCAGGTACGCCAAAGAATTGTTGTTGTTCAACGGATTTGATCTTGGTCAAACCGAAAGTCCGATCCTTCCATTGTATATCAGGGACAATGACAAAACCTTTATCATGACAAAACGTTTGCAGGATGAAGGCGTATTTGTTAATCCGGTAGTCTCGCCCGGAGTACGTCCGGAGCAGTCGCTGATCCGGTTTTCTCTGATGGCCACACATACTTTCAGTCAGATTGAAGAAGCAGTTGATAAAATATCACGCATTTATCGGGAAGTATGTCCGGAGGCCATTATTGAAAGACAAAGACTATGAAGCGAATTGTACCCGTAAACTCTTCGGGGGATCTCAAAACATTTATTGATTTTCCCCACTCCCTCTATAAAAATGATAAGAGCTATGTTCCTGAGCTGTTTATCGCTCAGCAGGATATGCTTACCCCGGGCAAGCACCCGTTTTACGAACATTCTGAGGTAAAGCTTTTCCTGGCTTATGAAGGGGAAGAGATTGTGGGCCGGATCGCTGCCATTTTTAATACCAATCACAATGCGTTTACGGAACGCAATGATGGGTTCTTTGGATTTTTTGATACAATAAACGACCAGGAAACGGTTAATCTGCTTCTCAAAGAAGCGTCCGGCTGGCTGAGAGAAAAAGGTGCCAATACGCTTTGGGGCCCGGTGAACTTATCCACAAACGACACCTGCGGGCTGCTGATTGAAGGTTTCGACCGCCCGCCTGTGGCCATGATGCCTTACAATGCGCCTTACTACCAGCAGTTACTGGAAAATGCCGGACTGGTAAAGAAGACGGATCTGTTCGCTTACGAAATCACGACCCGCGAGGTAAACGACCGTTCGGTGCGCCTGTTGGATGCACTGGAAACCAGGCTCAAAAAAAGCGGTATTGTAATCCGCCCCATTGACCTGAAAAAATTTAAGGAAGAAGTGGTCAAGATCAGGGAGGTATATAATTCTGCCTGGGACAAGAACCTGGGCTTTGTCCCGATGACCGAAAACGAGTTCAACTATCTCGCAAAAGATCTGAAAATGATCCTTGACCCTGATTTTTGTCTTGTTGCTGAAAAAGATAACAAACTGATCGGGTTCATATTAGGGATACCTGATATCAACCAGATTCTGATAAAAATAAAAAAAGGCCGCTTGTTGCCTACCGGTATTTTCAAACTGCTTTTTGGTAAAAAGAATATCAAAGGCCTGCGTGTATTGACGCTGGGCGTAGTGGAAGATTACCGGAAGCAAGGCATTGAAGCCTGCCTTTACGGAAGGGTGATCAAGAACGGCCGCACAAAAGGCATTAAAACTGCAGAATGCTCGTGGATGCTGGAAGATAATTATCTCATGAACCACGCTATTGAGCAGATTAACGGAAAGCTGTACAAAAAGTACCGCTTGTTCGAAAAAGCGATATGAAAGAAAGTGTGTTCATAACAGGAGCGAGCGGGTTTATCGGGTTTCACCTGGTAGAAGCTGCGCTGAACAATGGCATGGAAGTGCATGCCGCTGTAAGGCCCAGCAGCGACCTGGTATTCCTGAAAAAGCTGGCAACTGATTATCCCGCCGCGCTCAAAGTTGTGAACGTAGATTTCAACTCCCGCGAAAAACTGAAAGATTTACTCGAAGCGGGAAACTATACATACATTATTCATGCGGCAGGGGTTACCAAGGAAAAAACGGCAGCAGCCTACAACCTGGTGAATGCGCAATATTCCCTGAACCTGGCGCAGGCTGCCATGTCGGCGGATATTCCTTTGAAACGTTTTGTTTTCCTGAGCAGTCTGGCCGCGATTGGGCCGCTGAGCTACTCGGAGCAAAACCCGATTACGGAAAATACGCTGCCGGGACCAGTCACAGATTATGGAAAAAGCAAGCTGCTGGCGGAAAAGTATCTGGAAGAAGTCAGCGGGCTGCCCCTCACAATCATTCGACCCACAGCGGTTTACGGACCCGGTGAAAAGGATCTTTTTGTATTGTTCAAAACACTTTCGGGCGGACTGGATGCCTACATCGGCAACAAGCCCCAGCGATTGAGTTTTGTGTATGTGAAAGACCTGGTAGCCGCGACCCTGGCCGCACTTACTGAAAATAAGAAAGAAGTAACGGTGTACAACATTTCAGATGGGAATGCTTACGACCGCTACGCGCTGGCTGACAGGTTTAAAGAGATAAGCGGGAAAAACATCTTTCGTACACATCTGCCCATGATTCTGGTAAAATGGCTGGCAGGTCTGCTCGACATCATTTACTCCTTCTCACCGAAAACACCTGTCTTAAACAGGGAGAAGCTCAAAGAGCTGACTGCTTCAAACTGGAACTGTAGTATAGACGCAGCCCGGAACAATCTGCATTACCAGCCGCAATATGACCTGCGACAAGGACTTGCGGAGACTTTAACATGGTATAAAGAGAACAACTGGCTTTAATTCCTGCGCCCAATTTGATTTAATATCGAATCACACCATCGGAACAGCGGCACACGCCGTATGTGAACTGCCGGAGGTGGATGGGTACAACATGTGTTATGATCTTCAAAAATGAAAACAATATTTAAGTCGGTATGGTTGAAAATTGCCCCGGTAATCTGTTTGATACAGATCCTGTCCGGAGCAGCCATAGCGCAGAATACGACTACAATTAAAGGTACCGTCACCGATGCAAAAACGGGAGAAACGCTTCCATTTGTATCTGTTCTGATCCCGGGTACAACCATGGGAACAGCTTCCGACGCAGACGGTCGCTATGCATTGACCCTCCGGGAAAACTACCCGACTATCAAATTCACTTACGTAGGTTACCTGAGTGTTGAAAAACCAATTACACCCGGTATCTCGCAAACAATCGACATTAAGCTGGCGGTGGATGCTTCCATGCTGAAAGAAGTTACCGTAAAAGGAAGAGGCCGCTACCGGAACAAGGACAATCCTGCCGTGCAGCTTATCCGCGAGGTGATCGCGCACAAGGATGAGAACAAAATGGCCGGGAATGAGTATGTTGAATATGAGCAGTACGAGAAAATTTCGCTCGCATTAAGTAACCTGTCTGACGAATTCAAGGAGAAGCGCATTTTCAAAAACTACCAGTTTTTATTTAAAAGCCAGGATTCTTCGGCAATGGGCGGTAAGAATATGCTGCCTGCATTTATCGAGGAAAAGCTTTCGCAGGTTTACTTCCGGAAAAGTCCGTACACTAAAAAGCAGCGCGTGCTGGCCAGTCGTCGGGCCGAATTTGATGCCAAGTTTGTGGATAATGAAGGTTTGAGCGCTTATTTCAACAGGTTGTATGAAGATATCAACATTTATGACAATGATATTTCCATTGCTACCAACCTGCTCCTGAGCCCGATCGCAAATACGGCGCCTACTTTTTACAAATTCTTTATCCGGGATACCGTTAAAACCAATGAGC
>NZ_JBHYGF010000586.1:15969-20247 GCF_051859145.1 Dyadobacter sp. | reverse complement strand
AAAGATGGACACCGGGCAGCGGAAAGAATGAAATCCCCCGTCTCGCCTACGTGGATGCAAACGGAAACTACGCGAACAGTTCGTCATTCTATGTAGAGGACGGTGATTACATGCGGATCAGGAACGTGACGCTCGGATACAGGATCCCGCAGGACCTTCTCGCCAAAACACGCGCATTTCAAAGCGCGCGGATTTATGTGAGCGCGCAAAATCTGTTCACATTCACCAAATATTCCGGGTTTGATCCCGAGATAGGCAGCGTTGACCCATTGCAGTCGGGCGTGGATAACGGCGTTTATCCGCAGCCGAGAACATTTATGGTCGGCGTGAGCTTTGGTTTTTAATCTTAAATCCTGAACAACATGAATAAATATATCAAATACATCGGCACATTTCTGGTTGCCACTTCGCTGGCTTCCTGCGGTGATCAGTTTTTAACACTTACTCCAAAGGATATACTCACCGACGCCAACTTTTTCCTCACAGAATCCGACGCCCAGGCTTCGCTGACCGGTATCTACGCCATTTTACAGCGCGAAGAAACGTTCAGCAATGTACGTGACGCGGCGGACATTGAATGGGCGATGGCGGGTGATATGTACGAAATGGACGGCAGCGCCAACCGTATCGAGCTGCATTCACTGAGCTTACCTTCCAACAATACCATTTTGCGCGACGTGTACCAGGGTGCTTATCAGGGAATCGGGCGGGCCAATATCGTGATCGGCCGCGTGTCTGCGATGACTAACCTTGATCCGGCAAAACAGGCCAGCATTGTAGCGCAGGCCAAATTTCTGAGAAGCCTTTTTTACTACCGCCTGGTGAGTTACTGGGGTGGTGTTCCATTGGTTACCGAAGAACTGAATGCTACTTCCAAACTGGATATTCCGCGTGCATCAGCAGCAGAAGTGTGGGCACTGATCGAATCTGACCTGAAAGAAGCGGCAGCTACATTACCAGCTACCTGGACAGGCGCAAATGTAGGCCGCGCGACCAGCACAGCTGCATTGGGTTACCTCGTAAAAGCTTCGCTCTGGCAGCAAAAATGGGCAGATGCGGTGAAATACAGCGAGCAAATTATCGCTACCAACACCCACGACCTGCTGCCCAAATTCAGGGATGTGTTCCGTGAAAGCAATGAGAACAACAAGGAGATCCTGTTTTCAACGCAGTTCCGTACTTCGGTAGATGCGGAGGGTAATAACCTCGTTAAAAGAACTGCCCCGAGGGGAGCGCCTTCGGTTTATACCGGAAGCGCCGCGTGGAGTAATTTTGTACCGCAGCAACATTGGGTAAATGCATTTGAAAAAGATGCTGCCGGCAAGATCAAAGACAAGCGTTACTGGGATGTAATTATCGGTCCGGGCGAGGCGCACCAGGATATCAAAGATTTTGTGATGCCCGCGCAGGTACCGGCAGGCTGGTCGCGTACCGGATTTATCGTAACCAAATACTGGGAAGCGCCGGCACCTACCAACTCCGGTGTAAATACGCCCGTTTTGCGCTTTGCCGAGGTGTTGCTCAACTATGCCGAAGCCTTGAACGAAACCGGGAAATCAGCAGAAGCAATGCAGCTGGTCAACAAAATCCGCACACGTGCCGGACTCGAACCGAAGGCGACAAACCTTGGAAAAGACGCGGTACTGGATGCCATTTTCTACGAGCGCCGGATGGAGTTCATCTGGGAGCCGGTGGGCGCATTCTCTGACCTGAACCGCCGCGGCCGTTTTATCTCGTTCATCAAAGCCAACAGGCCTAATTTTGCAACGCTGGAAATCGACAAAAAACCCTGGTTATCCACCGTACCGATCCTGTTTCCTATTCCGAGAGAAGCCTGGGATAAGAACAAATCACTTGAACAAAATCCGCATTACTCGTTTTAGGACTGTCAAACTTTAAATCTGTATTATGAAGGCCAGCGCGATTTCAATAATTGCCTGCCTGGTGGTTGCGGTTGGGCTGGGTAGCGAAGTAGCTGCCCAGCCCGACCTGCAAAGACGCAGGCAGTATCTGCAGGAAAGCCTCAAAATCAACGAGCCGAAAGATCACCGGCATGGGATCAGTCGCCGCATTACGGTACAGGACAGCACCTGGCTCGACTGGCTGCACCGCACCGGCGAGTTGCCACCCGACTTTTCAGCAATGCCCTCCGCGCCGTATTTGCCCGAGCCGCTGGTTACTATAAGTAATGGAAAATCCTACCCTGTTCGCACCAGGGCCGAATGGGAAGCGAGGCGCGAATGGATCAAAAAAGAATATCAGCACTGGGTTTCAGGGAAGGTACCCCCTGCCCCCAAAACCTTTGAAGTAAAAGTACTTTCGGAGAAAACCGACGGAGGTACCCGCATTGAAATGGTAGAGGTGAGATTTGGCAAAAACAATGCAGCCAAAATGACATTTGAGCTGATGATCCCGGCCGGCAAGGGACCGTTTCCCGTGTACATGGCGCCCTGGACGCACCGAAACTGGGCGCAAATGGCTGTGAGGCGGGGTTACATAGGCTGTGTGTATGCCGGCGCCGACACAAAAGATGATACGCAAGCATACCAGGCACTTTATCCCGAATACGATTTCACCGCATTGATGCGCCGCGCCTGGGGAGCTTCGCGCGTGATCGATTACCTGGTTACGCGAAAGGAAGTGGACGCGAAGAAAATCGCGATTGCCGGTCACTCCCGCAATGGAAAGCAGGCGCTCTGGGCCGGTGCATTCGACGAGCGCATTGCCGCGGTGGTATCCAGCAGCTGCGGTACCGGCGGCATCACGCCATTTCGGATGAGCGACCCGCAGTATGTAAATCAAACGCTCGATGACATTGCTTCCAATGCAGCACATTGGTTTCATCCGCGGCTGCGGTTTTTCTTCGGGCGGGAAGACAAGTTGCCAATTGACCAAAACCTGCTGATTTCACTCATCGCGCCCCGCAGTGTGGTATTTCAATATTCCGTGGTAGAACAGCAGCTGAATCCCTGGGCAAGCGAGCAGAGCTACCATTCAGCACGAAAAGTGTTCGCCTTCCTGGGCGTACCCGAGCATATTGCGCTGGCCCCGCGCATGGGCGAACACGCCGTGGCAGCGCGTGACGTAGCCCGGTGCATTGACTTCCTGGACAAGCAATTTGGAAGAAATAACATCCCCTGGCGGACTGAACTGCAATTTGATTTTGAATACAACAAATGGGCCGAAACACATGCAGGGCAAGCTTCCCAAGCTGCGCAATTGAAGCCGGTGCATTTAGATCCTGCCAAAGCGCAAAGCCAGAAAGCCGCTATCCTGAAAAACCTGCAATGGTTGCTGGGCGAGGAACCGTCGGGCGTACGCCCGGACAAGGTTGCCGTAACAGAATCTTCCCGTATAGACTGGATTGACAGGATCACCGGCAGGCCGGTTGTGAAAGGCGCTGTTGCCGAACATTTGGGACCATATACAGCTCTGGGCGACCATGTGGCAGCTACGGTTTACTATCCGGCGGACGAAACTGGCAAGAAAAAAGTACCTGCAAACGGCAAAATACCGGTCGTGATATACTTGCACGAATACGCTTACGCGCACGGCTATGCGCATGGATACAGTACAGAAAGGCAGGGAAACAGCAGGTTATTCCAGACATTCACCGACCGGGGATTTGCTGTATTCGCGCTCGATCTGTTTGGTTTCGGGACAAGAATGGAGGAAGCCCGCTACTTCTACGAGCGTTTCCCGGAATGGTCTAAAATGGGCAAGATTGTGAGCGATACAAAAGCCTGCATGGATGCATTGAGCACCTTTCCTGAGATTGATTCAAACCGGATTTTCCTGCTGGGCAACACGGTGGGCGGAATGGCGGCAATCCTCACTGCGGCCCAGGATACCCGCGTCGCCGGACTGGCAACCGTCGCCGCATTCTCCCCCTGGCGCGAATCTGATGCGACGCACGAATCGATCCGGAGTATCGCCGACTGGCACGGCTTGATGCCAAAGCTGGGCTACTATGCCAAAAAACCGCAGGACACGCCGGTGGATTTGGCCGAAATCATTTCGTGCATTGCGCCCAAACAACTGCTGGTCATCGCGCCTACGCTCGACAGGTACAGCAGCATTCCGGCAGTTCGCGCAACCATGAAAAAAGCGGAAGCTGTGTATGCAACGGGCAATGCAAGCGCTAATTTAGTAGTAAGTTATCCCGAAGAAATTAACAGGATCACACCAGAAATGTCCGCACAAATCGCTGATTTCTTTGCGAAATAAATCTTTGAAGCAGCTGCCTTGTAGGGCAGCTGCTTTCCTTTGAATAATCTG